>NZ_JALBYS010000014.1:0-105386 GCF_022678525.1 Serratia sp. PGPR-27
CCCCCACCGACATGGTCAAGTCTTCCATTTCCAGCGACACCCAGTCGTTGTAACCCATCATGCGTACCACCGAGAAGAATTCCTTCCACCACTGCAGATCCCGGCCGCAGCCGACGGCGACATAGTTCCAGGCCCGGCCAGCTACCTCGTCGATCGGTTTGGTCTCCAGCAGCCCGTTGATCTCGACGACGCCGCGCTCCAGGCGCACGTCCTTGCCGTGTACATGGTGAATGGCGGGGCCGAGGGCGCGGGCCACCGCGATGGGATCCGCGCCCATCCAGATCAAGTGGCTGGGATCGAGGTTCAAGCCCACCATTGGGCCAACGGCCTCGCGCAGCCGGAACAGCGTTTCCGGGTTCCACACCAGCATGGCGCTGAAGTTTTCCAGCGCAAAGCGCTCGACGCCGCACGCTTTGGCTCGGGCGACCAGCGCCTGCCAATAGGGGATCGCCACCTCATTCCATTGATAGTCCAGACAGTTTTTCACCGTAGGCGGCCAGCTGACGGTATAGGTGATCCAGTTGGGGATGGTGTCATGCGGGCTGGCCGGCGGCAGGCCGCTCATCATCACGATCTTCTTCACCCCCAGCAGGCCGGCCAGCTCCAGCGTATTGTCGGTTTGGCGCAGATGACGCTGCCCCAGCTCGCCCGGATCGAGCGGATTGCCGGAGACATTGAGCGCGGCGATCTCCATGCCGCGGCTGGCCAGCGCTTGCTGCAGCCGCCGGCGTTTGGCGGGGTTGGCCAGCAGTTCCTCGGTATCCAGATGGGGCGCCGGGGACCAACCGCCGGTGGTCATCTCCACACCGCGCACCCCCAGCTCCAGCAGCCGATCCAGCATCGGCTCGAAGGGTAAATGGCTCAGGCTGTCGGTACAGAACGAAAGTTTCATGGTGCTTTCCTTATTGGTAATTAACCCAGGTGGCGCCGTTGTCGGCGGAACGAACACAGTTCTCAATCCAGCGCACGCCTTCCAATCCGGCATCGATATCCGGATAGATCAGCGCGGCCAGCGTCTGCCGATCGCCGCGCTGACTGGCGCTGATGGCGATGGCGAACTTGAGGTAAATATTGGCCCAGGATTCGGCCAGCCCTTCGGTATGCAATGCGCCGAGCCGTTCCTCGGCCAGCGCGCTGTCGTCCAGATAGGGCATGCCGTGGTGCAGCGTCTGGCTGGGCCGCCCCTGGATCTCATAGCGTAATTCGCCGGGTGTGGAATCACTCCATTGCAGGCTGGCGCGTGAGCCCACCACGCGGATGCTTTGGCTGTCCATCGCGCCCGCGTTGATGGCGGAGGCCCACATGCGCCCGACGGCGCCGTTTTCGTAGTGCATCAGCACCATGGCATTGTCTTCCAGCGGGGCGCGGGAAGGGATAAAGCTCTGGCGATCGCACAGCAGGGAGGCAATTTTCATGTCGGGCATGACCAGCTGTGAGATGTAGAAGGTGTGGGTGGAGATGTCGCCCAGCACAAAGGAGGGGCCGGCGATTTTCGGATCGACGCGCCACTTTTGCGCCTCGAACGTGTCCGCGCTTTCATTGGCGTTGAAGCCATGGGTGTACTGCAATTCGACCATGCGTATTTCGCCGATGTCGCCGTTCGCGATCATGGCGCGCATCTGCATCAGCAGCGGATGCCCGGAGAAGCCGTAGGTCACCCCGACGATCAGGCCTTTCTCCGCCGCCAGCGCCTTGATTTCTCTTGCCTCCGCCGTGGTAAAGAACAGCGGTTTTTCGCAGATGACATGCAGGCCGGCATTCAGCGCGGCGCGCGTAATTTCATAGTGGGTGCCGTTAGGGGTGGCGATGGTCACCACCTCAACGCCATCTTCGCGGTTGGCCTCTTGTTTCAGCAACTGCTGATAGTCTTCATAGCAGCGTTCGGTGGGCACACCGAGATTGACGCCAAACTCACGTCCGCGCGCCGCGTCGATATCAAAAGCGCCGGCAACCAGCCGATAGGCGGTATTGTCGCGCAGTGCGCCGGAACGATGCTTGTAGCCCACCTGGCTGAGGCGGCCGCCGCCGATCATCGCCCAACGCAGCGGGCGAGAGATGCTTCTTTCACCATTTAACATGCTGACTCCTGATATTGTGGTTTTGCACTCGGGTGCAAAACGGGTTGAAAAGAGAGTGGCAACGGTTTATTTCTGGTTCATCTGTGCAAATTGCGGGTAGTTTTCTCGCGTCACGGTGGCATAAGGCACCCAGTTGTAAGACTCGGTTTTGGCGCGATCCAACATCGCTCGGGTCACTTGTACCGCGCCGATCGCCTGGGCTTTGGCATCCTGGAAAATGGTCACCGCCAGGTCGCCATTTTTGATAAATTGCAGGCCGTCGGGCGTGCCGTCGATACCGGCAACCAGTACGCCGTTCTTTTTGGCCTGCTTCAGCGCCATGATCGCGCCGATGGCCATCTCATCGTTGTTGGCGGCGATCGCATCGATCGGTACGCCGTTCAGCAACCAGCCGGAGACCACGTCGACCGCTTCATTGCGCTGCCATTTGGCGGTCTGTTTCTCTACCACGTTCAGGTCTTTGTGTTTGGCGATCACCGCCTCCACCGCGCGGGTGCGTTCGCGGGTTTCTTCGTTGGAGAGGGCGCCCATCAGGATCGCCACGTTGCCGCGGTAATTCATTTTTTTCGCCAGGGCCTCCATCTGCAGGCGGCCGCTGAGCGCCGAATCGGAGCCGACGTAGGCCGTCGCGCCGCTCAGCCGCACTTCGGGTTTGCGGTTGACGAAGATAAGGGGGATAGCGGCGCGTTTGGCGGCCGCTATCATCGGCTGGACGCCTTGCGTATCAACCGGGTTGAGGATAATGGCGTCCACGCCCTGATTAATCAGATCGTCTACCTGCTGCACCTGCAGGGCGACATCGCCTTTGGCATCGACGAACTGGCCTTGCAGCTGTTGCGCAGCCAGTTCTCGCGCCATTTGGCTGCGCAGGATGGAGACAAAGTTGAGATCGAAATTGGCCAGCGCCACGCCGACCTGATAGCTCTTGGCCTGAGCGGTCACGACAAACAGCGAGCAGGCTAACATCAACAGCAGTCTGGTTTTTTTCATTACGGTATCCTGTTGAGAAGAGAGGTGTTATGTAAAAACAGCGTTTCTGCAACCGGGTGCAAATCAGAAGAAAAAACGGCGATGAGTCCCTGAATGCCACCGTGAATGTCGGCCATGGATAAAATTTGGTCAACAGGGGAAAGGTGAAAATAGCGCGGACGATCACAAACTCTTTACGTTTTGCACCCGGTTGCACAGCAAATTGCAATCGGGTGCAAAAACGATACATAATTGCAGCTGATATGCCGGCAGGCGCTTAGGGGATCTGAGCGAGCAGGGTATAGTTTAACTTCACCGAAGCAGGGATCGACGCAACCATGAAAAAACACCACAAAGCCACCGCCAGCGACGTCGCCGAAAAGGCAGGCGTCTCTAAATGGACGGTATCGCGCGCCTTTACGCCCGGCGCGTCGATCTCGGACAGCGCGCGTGATAGCGTGTTGGCGGCGGCGGCCGAGCTGGGCTATCGGCCAAACCTGCTGGCGCGCAGCCTGTCGCAAAAACGCACGCACATCATTGGCGTGGCCATCGACGAGATGAAGAACCCGCATTCGATGATGATGCTCGATATGGTCACCAAACAGCTGCAAACTCGCGGTTATATGGCGCTGCTTCTGAACATCACTGCGGGGGAAAACTACCGGGCGGTGATGGCGATGGCCGATCAGCTGCAGGTCGATGGCATTTTGTTCCTGGCGACGGTGTTAACCAAAGAGTGGGCGGCGATCGCGCAAGATCTGCATCAGATCCCGCTGGTGCAGGTATGTCGCAATACGGAAAGCGAACACATTGATGTGGTCAATATCGACGGCTACCGCGCCGGCGAAGAGATCGCTGCGCTGCTGATAGAACAAGGGCATCGGCGCTTTGGTTACATGAAGGGGCCGGACACGCAAAGCAGCCATTTACTGCGCATGGAAGGCTACCGCGACAGGCTGATGGCCGCCGGCTTTCAGCTGGATCGGGTGCTCACCGCCGGCCACTACGATCGCCAACGCGGTTTCCAGCTGATGAGCGAATACCTGCAGGCAACGCCGGAAAGCGAGCGGGTTGAGGCGCTGTTCTGCGAGAATGACGTGCTGGCGCTGGGGGCGCTCGAAGCGCTCAGGCAAACGGCGCCGTCGTCCGCGATGGCCGTGGTGGGCTTCGACGATATCGATGAGGCCGGCTCAGCCAATTGGGCGTTGACCAGCTATAGCCAACGCATCGACCGGCTGGTTGAAGAAGCCTTGAATCGCCTGATCGACAATCGCGCCACGGCAGACGGCGCCTGGCGGCACGGGGAATTGCGGGTTCGGCGGTCGCATGTGAAGCAAGACAGAATTCAGATCGCTGATTGAGCTCATGGCGGATAACATTTCCGCCATGCAAAAATTATGGCGTTTCATCCGGCACTGAGATAAGCCAGGGTGTAGCTGAGCCATTTTTTATGGCTTCAATATAATTTTCTGCCAAAATCTGATTTTTTGCAGATATTTCACAGAACATTACCAGCTGGCCGAATAGTTCAGTATCATCATTGATTTCATTAGGGATTGCTTCCGGAACGAATGTAACTGCGCGTTTAGACAACGTTCGCACGGTGAATTTTTTACCAATGACAGGTAGGTCATCAAACGCATTAACACCTATCTCAAGTGAATTTAGAGAGGGTGAGTAGACGGCATACCAAGATTTTTTATAGCAAAAAATGTCGCTTTTGAATTCTGGCATTTCTTTGAAATCAATTGAGTTTTCCGTTTTTATTCGCTTTATGGCAGCTAATATATACTTTTTCGTTGAGTATACATCCTTGATTAAGATGGCAACACATAAAGAAAAAAAGCCTGCTGCAATAAAAGAAAATATGGCAATCAGAATGCTAGTGTCAGAAAGGTCTGAATTTAATAAGAAAATTATAACAATGCCGATAACTAGAGAGAAGGCTATATTTATCAACCCATCTTTGCTTTTTATTTCCTTCTTGAACTTCACAATAAAATAAATTAATGCAACAAAGACTAAACCATAAAAAAAGAGTAGTGACCGATCGGGCATGATTCCATTCGCCAAAAAATTGATATTACGTTTAATTTATAGTAATGGTTTAAAATAAGCAATGTCAGGTTTGATTTTCAACCGTTATGGCAGGAGTCACATCAACTCAAATCTGACCCTGTGTGAGTTTCTTGTCTCCAGATTTTACGTAGCGCGATCAAAAAAGAGGGCATTTTGACCTGTTTTGCAGAGTTGCTGAATCTAATCCAGATGCTTGAAGTTGAACTGCATCGGCCAATGGTGCGCCGCGATCCGCGGCGCGTCGCGGCATTGCTGCATGAAGACTTTGAAGAGATTGGCCGTTCAGGGCTGCGTTATGACAAACGCCAAACCGTTGCGGCGCTGGAAATGGAAACTGAACATCCGCAGATTTTTGCCGAAGGTTTTAAGCTGGCGCAAATCAGCAAAGGCGCCGTGTTGCTGACGTATAAAAGTTTTCAGCGTGATGCGCAGGGCCACGCCGTTCGTTGCACCGAACGTTCATCGATTTGGCTTCTGACAGCCAAGGCAGGTTGGCAAATGCGGTTTCATCAAGGCACGCCGACTGATGAGTGATTGCATTTAAAAGCGGCCGAGTGGCAGTAAGCCTGGCGGTAAAACGGGATGTCAGAGGGATGGATAGCGTTGAAGGTGAGGCGGGAGATAATGTGCAGGGCTAAACCCGGTACGTCTCCAGTGATTCAATTTAACATAATATACATTATGCGCACCTAAGTGCGGGTATGTAGATTATGCGTCCAGGCCTGATTCATGGGGTTTCTTCTGTGGCCAACCAGGCCAGCGCCAACTGCTCGTGCCGTTGAATAAATTAGTTTTTCAACCGGCCATAAGCCGCTGGGTTTTGCCGGCAGTCTTCTGCTGCCTGGTATTTGATTGCCGCGTATTGCTGAGCAACACCATGATGCTTGCGCAGATAATCTCTGAACGCCAAATGCCCGATCGCCTGTTCACTTCCCGCAATAAATGCATGCACGTGATGCGTGCGTTTGCCGTTTCCCTTGATGTCGTAACGCCTGCCGGCAATGCCGTTCTCGCCACGCGGCGTATATCCCATGTCACGCATCCTGTCATTCAAGCTATCCAACGCCGGCAGACTTTCAACCTCCAGCAATATATCAATCGTTGGGATCGTGATGATGCGCGCTGACATTTTCCACTCCAATAATGATGACCGGGCATGGTTTCCAATGGCGCATACCTGCCGATATTGGCCAAAAATCCCCTGCTTTTTTGATCGCGCTACGTAAAATCTGATAAAACGTGGCGGCTACGATACTGCAGATTTCTCCCAAACGCGTCATATAAGCGGGCAGTATTTGCACGCTAAATGCGCATTGGCGCGCGTTTCATCACTTTCGGCGCCCACTACGGCGTTGGCTATACTGAATGGGAATATTCCTCCACGCTCCAGGAGCCTCTCCATGTTTGATCATGTGAAATTTGGCGTCAGCGACTTTGCCCTCAGCAAAGCGTTTTTCCTCAATGCGCTGGCGCCGCTGGGCGTAAAGATCGTTGCCGAAGGCGAGCCCGGCTATGGCGTCGAACTTTGTCCCGATCGGGGTAATGTGTCATTGTGCCTGTTTCAAACCGACGAAAAGCCGGCACACCTACACCTGGCATTTGTCGCAAGCAGCCGTGAGCAGGTCGATGCGTTCTACCACGCCGCGCTAAAAGCCGGCGGCAAAGACAATGGCGCGCCCGGTTTACGGCCCAATTACCATGCCCACTACTATGCGGCATTTGTGATCGCCCCGGATGGCCACAATATCGAGGCAGTTTGCCACAATCCGATGGACTAGTGATTTTTCCAGTTAAAACAGCATATTAATCACGAGGTAATACATTGGATTTAACATAACACAATTGTGACATCGTCACTTAAAGTTACCCCGTCACGTCAATCCATTCTGCTCCGGTGATGCTGGCCAGCCGCTGCGGCGCAATTCTCACGCCTGAGTTATCGCTGCCGCCTGCCGGAAGCACTTCACTGTAGCTGCACAGGCTGCGATCGCAGTAAACTCTCACCGTTGCCGGAGCGGCAAAGGGGCAAACGCCGCCGGGCGGATAGCCGGTCAGCGCCTCCACCTCCTCCGCCGGCAGCATGCGTGCCTTTACGCCAAAAAATTGCTTGTACTTCTTGTTATCGATTCTGGCGGTTCCCGCCATCACCAACAACACCACGCCGTCGTTCACGCGAAACGAAAGCGTCTTGGCTATCTGCCCGCCCTCCACGCCAAAGGCTTCCGCCGCCAGCGCTACCGTCGCGGTGTTCTTTGCCAGCACCGTCACCGCCGTTTCCGGCGCGTGCTCGGCCAGAAATCGCTGAACGCGCTCTACACTCATGCCCTTCCTCCAGATGTGGCTAAGCCATTGATAATGCCGTAGTGACGGTTTCGGTTTTAACATCGCATGCTAAAAATGAGAATCAAAATTGTTCAAATCGGTGAATCTGAACAAAGCTTTAAGGGGCCAACGCCTTTTTTATCTATCATTTTTCATGGAGATAACCGTATGACCACGCAAACGACAGCAAGGCCTTCAGCGGCCGCGGTGGCCGTCTATGAATGGCTCAATCCGATACCCTACGGATTTTTTACCGCGGCGCTCATTTTCGACATCATCTATGCCTGCACGGCGAATATTCAATGGGTCAATGGTGCCAGTTGGCTGATCGCCATCGGCCTGATTTTTGCCATTATTCCCCGGCTGATTAACCTGGTGCAGGTGTGGTTCGGCAGCGGCCGGCTACAGGGCTCATCGGTCAAGCTCCATTTCTGGCTGAATCTGTTGGCCATCGTTCTTGCCATTATCAACGCTTTCGTGCATAGCCGGGATGCGTATGCCGTGGTGCCGCAAGGCCTGGTGCTGTCTGCGATCGTGGTCGCGCTGCTGAGCTTCGCCAACATTCTGCTGGCCGTGAGCGCCCGCGCAAAATAAGGAGGTTTTCATGAAGCTATCATCCATTGCGATTGCGCTTTCGGCCGTGTTGGCGCTGGCCGGCTGCGATAACAGCGCCGTCATTTCGCCGGAACAACAAATGGGGCCGGATCCGGCGTTGCCGGCGGCGCAAGACTTCCTGATGCCGCCGATGCAGGTGCCAAAGGGCGTGGGCTGGCAGCAAAACCAGATGCCAAAAGTCGCCGAAGGCTTGAAAATTGACAAGGTGGCAGACGGTTTGCTGCACCCGCGTCAGTTGCTTACCCTGCCCAACGGCGATGTTTTGGTGGTGGAGGCCAACGGGCCGGGTACCGAAGCGGTCAGCACGCCCAAGCAGCTGATCGCCGGATTGGTTAAGGGCAAGTCAGGTAAAGGGGGAAAAGGCGGTAACCGCATCACCCTGCTGCGCCCAACCGCCGACGGCAGTTGGGAAAAGCATGTCTTCCTCGAGGGGCTCGATTCTCCGTTCGGCGTTCAGCTGATTGGCAACACCCTGTATGTGGCCAACACCGGCAATATCATGCAGTACGCCTATCAGCCGGGCGAAACGCGCATCAGCGATCCGGGTAAAGAGCTGGCCGATCTGCCGGACACCATCAACCATCATTGGACCAAGGCCCTGCTGGCCAGCCCGGACGGTAAAAAGCTGTATGTCGGCGTCGGCTCCAACAGCAACATCACCGAAAACGGCCTGGCCGTAGAGTACCGGCGCGCCGCCGTGCTGGAAGTGGACACCGCCTCCGGCGCCAGCCGCATCTTCGCCAGCGGCCTGCGCAATCCGACCGGGCTGCAGTGGGAACCGCAAAGCGGCAAGCTGTGGGCGATTGTCAACGAGCGTGACGAGATCGGCGCCGATCTGGTGCCGGACTACCTGACCTCGGTGCAGGACGGCGGCTTCTACGGCTGGCCTTACAGCTATTTCGGCCAGCACGTCGATCGTCGGGTACAGCCGGCGCGGCCGGATCTGGTGGCGAAAGCCATCAAGCCGGACTACGCCCTCAGCTCGCACGTCGCGCCGCTGGGGCTGCTGTTCTACACCGCGAGCGCTCTGCCGGCCGACTATCGCGGCGGCGCCTTTGTCAGCGAGCACGGCAGCTGGGATCGCTCGCCGCTGAACGGCTATCGGGTCAGCTACGTGGCGTTTGAGCAAGGCAAGCCGGTCGGTAAACTCAAAGCGGTGGTCACTGGCTTTGTCTCCGACGACGAGAAGGAACTCTATGGCGCACCGGTTGGATTAGCGGTCGATAGGGCTGGCGCCCTGCTGATTGCGGATGATGTGGGCAATACCGTTTGGCGCGTCAGCGCTAAATAACGTTAACGTGCAGGTTCCGAAGAACCTGCACGTGACATTGTCACTCAATGCTTTGCGCCAACCAGACCGTTCTTCCCCCGCAGGCGGGATCTTCCACCACATGATCAACCACGCGGAAGCCGTTCTCCTGCAGCAAGCGCGTATACTCCTCAGGCGCCAGGCTGGCGTGAAACAGCGGCTGGCCTTCGAAATTGCCGATCGCCACGCCGTCTTCAGGGCCGCTGGTGAACATCAGTGCGGCATTCGGCTTGGCGTGCCGCCTGAACAGTAGAAACATGCGGCGCTGATCGTCGCGCGCCAAATGGAAGAAGCTGTCCCAGGCCAGCAGGCCGTCGAATCTTGTCGCCAGATTCAGCTGGCGCATATCCATCTGCCGCCACTCCTGCTGTGGAAAACGCTGGCGGCAGCGCGCGATCATCGCCTGCGCACCGTCGATGCCGGTGACTCGATACCCTTGTTCGATAAAATAGGCGGCGATCGGCGCGCCATTGCCGCAGCCGAGATCGAGCAGCCGCGCATTGGCCGGGGTAAGCTGTAAAAAGTGGTCGAGCCACGGCCGCTCAAACAGCGTGGTGGGTCTGAGGCGTTCCCAGGCGGCGGCATGTGCGTCATAAAGCGGAATAATCGTGCTCGCCAGTTCTTCCGTCATTAATATTTTCCCCGTTATGTTATTGGCGCAATAAAAATAGCCTTTGGTCAAAATTAACGCGCTTGTCCGATAATATATTCATCAACAGGCCGTTGACCAGGAAATAAAAGGTTTTAACATTTCGACATAAACCAGTACAATTCCCTATCCTGTGTTAACCCTTTTTTTAGGTTGATTGTGTCGTTAATTCAGCCCCATGCATCGCGAAATCGGGCCGCCGCCTGGTTAGGGATGTTTGCCATTCTGATGTTGTTCATTGCGCCGGTGATCTCGCGATCCCTGGAGCATGCGCGCGCCGGAAGTGCTGGAACGACCGTCATGGCGGATTGCGGCATGGATATGCCGATACATCACGAGATGCACTCGCCGCCGCCTGAACCTGAAAAAGCCGCGCAGCCGCTGATGCAGCACGGCGGCGGCCACCACAACATGGCGATGATGATGGACGACAGCGCCTGCGGCTACTGCGTGCTGTTGTTGCATGCGCCGCTGCTGGACGTGAGCCACGCCCCGCTGTTCTGGTCCCTGCCGCTGGCTTCACGCCCGCCGCCGATCCACTATCTCGTTCCCCTGTTTGCCCACGTCGTTCACACCGAATTACAGCCGCGCGCGCCGCCCGTCTCTTTCCTCTGATTTAACAATAAGCCCATTGCCGTTCTCTGTATTGCCGTTGATCGCTTCAACCCGGCGGAATTAATTCGCCCAATGGTTAATCATCGAGACGACATTATTAGCCCGGTTATTTCCGCGTTCAGGGAATTACCCCCCCGTATTTACCGATGGTGATTTTCGCCAGGCCTCCCCACGCCTGAATAATCCCTCGGCCAAGAACGGAAAAAAGTTAGCTTAAGGAAAGATGATGTTTAAACCCGTTTATAAAAAGAACGCCGCCACCCGCGCCATTACCACCGCCATGCCGCTGTTCCTGCTGGCCGGCCACGCGGCGCAGGCGCATCAGCACCCTACCGACACACAGGTTAATGATGGCGACGTGATCACCGTCACCGCACCGCTCTACTCTCCGCTGACCATCGTGACGTCACCGAAAACCCCGCGCCAGCCGGTGCCCGCCAGTGACGGTTCGGACTATCTGAAAACCATTCCAGGCTTTTCTCAGATCCGCAACGGCGGCACCAACGGCGATCCGGTGTTTCGCGGCATGTTCGGTTCGCGGTTGAAGATCCTCACCGACGGTTCGGAAATGCTGGGCGCTTGCCCATCGCGAATGGACGCGCCCACCTCTTATATCTCGCCGGAAAGTTTCGATCTGCTGACCATCACCAAAGGGCCGCAGACGGTGCTGTGGGGGCCGGGATCGTCGGCGGGCACCGTGCGTTTTGAGCGTGAACGCCCGCGCTTCGACAAGCCGGGCGTCAAAGGCAACGCCAGCGTGCTGACCGGTTCCAACGGCCGCTGGGACGAGAATATCGACGCCAGCCTCGGCGCCGAGCAAGGTTACTTGCGGGTGATGGCCAACAAATCCCGCTCCAACGACTATCAGGACGGCACCCATACGCGCGTGCCGTCGCGTTGGGACAAATGGAACGGCGATCTGGCGCTCGGCTGGACGCCGGATGCCGATACGCTGCTGGAAGTGACCATGGGCCGCGGCAACGGCGAAGCGCGCTATGCCGGCCGCAGCATGGACGGTTCGCAGTTCAAGCGCGAAAGCCTGGGCATGCGGGTGGAAAAATCCAACATCGGTGAGGTGCTGGATAAGCTGGAAGCGCAGGTCTACTACAACTACGCCAACCACGTGATGGACAACGTCACCCTGCGCTCGCCGGGCAGCGGCGGCATGGGTGGGCACGGTGGCCATGGCGGCATGAGCATGGGCGGCCATGGCGGGCATATGATGTCCTCCGGCATGACGATGCAGCTCGATCGCCGCACCGTCGGCGGCCGGGTGATGGGCACCTGGCAGTGGCAGGACGTGAAGCTGGAAAGCGGCCTGGACACCCAAACCAATACCCACCGCAGCATGAGCCGCGGCAGCTGGGAAAAAGACGCCCAGTTCAACAGCTACGGCGCCTTCAGCGAACTGACCTGGTCCACCAGCGAACAGGATAAACTGATCGGCGGCGCGCGCCTCGATCGCACCCTGGTGGAAAACTTCCGCAACGGCGGCGATGCGGAGCGTTCCGACACCCTGCCGAGCGGCTTTATGCGCCTTGAGCACACGCTGGCCGAGCTGCCGCTGATGCTGTACGCCGGCGTCGGTTATACCGAGCGTTTCCCGGATTACTGGGAGCTGTTCTCGCCGAAGCTCGGCCCGAACGGCAGCAAGGATCCGTTCGCCAGCGTCAAGAGCGAGAAAACCACGCAGCTTGATATCGGCGCGCAGTATAACGGCAAGCGCTTCAACGGTTGGGTCTCCGCTTACCTGGGCCGCGTCGATGATTTCATCCTGTTCAAATACGATCCGCACAACGCGCGCCTCAGCCAGGCCGACAACGTCAACGCCAACATCATGGGCGGCGAAATGGGCATGGGCTACCAGCTGAGCGAACACTGGAAAACCGACGCCAGCCTGGCCTACTCCTGGGGTAAAAACACCCGCGACGGCCGCCCGCTGCCGCAGATCCCGCCGCTGGAAGCGCGCCTGGGGCTGACCTACGAGTACGGCGACTGGAGCGGCACCGGCCTGTGGCGTCTGGTCAGCAGCCAAAACCGCGTGGCGATCAACGAAGGCAACGTGGTGGGCAAAGACTTTGCCGAAAGCGCCGGCTTCGGCGTGCTCTCCGCCAACGCCGCCTACAAGGTGAATAAAAACGTCAAGCTGAGCGCCGGTCTGGATAACATCCTGAACAAGACCTACAGCGAGCACCTCAACCTGGCGGGCAACAGCGCCTTCGGCTATTCGGCCAACAGCGCGGTGAATGAACCGGGCCGCACCCTGTGGGCCAAGGTTAACGTCACCTTCTAAGCTATTCACCGGGCGATGGGTAACCGTCGCCCGGTCAGGCGATATGCGATCCGGTTCTTAGGATATGAGTTTTAAGTTTTTCCCATTCGGTTAGGCGGCGATTACTATCATCCTCAGGTTAATCATTGCCCGGAGGGAATATGCAAAAGATCACTCGTTTTCTGGCCCTGCTCGGCGAGCTGATGATCGAAAAAGCCGAAGACACCGCACCACAGGCTGCCCAGCCTGACGATCGTGACGACGCGTTGCCACCGCGCCTTGAGCGTGGCGTTCCGCTGGCCGACCGCTTCCTGTTCATGTAATTTCCCGCGCTGTTTCCGCTCACACTGAACGCACGATATGTTCGCGCAGCCACTGGTGAGCGGGATCCCGATGCGATCGTTTGTGCCACAGCATAGTCATTTCAAAACCCGGCACCGCCAACGGCGGTTTGAGTTGCTGCAATAAAGGGTGGTTGCGCGCCAGCTGCTCCGGCAACATCGCCACCAAATCGGACTGCGTCAGTACCGAGATAACTAAGAGAATTGAGCAGCGCGATACGGCGGCCTAGGCCGATACCCCGGGCCAGCGTGAGCATCATGTCTGGCCCAGGAGAGTGAGTGCAACAAGAAAAGCAATAAACGTTTCGGCCGAAGGCATGGGGGTTATCACCGGCGAGTCATAGGAGACGGTAATCATATTCCTCCCCGGACATTCGCAACAGCACTATCAGGCGCATCAGGGGCGTGTCGTTAATTCAGGGCAGCGAGAAATGCCCGATAGCCCTGCGCGCTGCTGTCCAGCTCGTGCTGCTGAACCTGCTCTGCCGCCCCGTCCGAAGCGGCTTCCTTGCCGTAAAAGGCAAAGAACGAAGCATAGTCGGCCCGCACGTAACCGGCGGTGACTTCAAACGGCCGGAAGATTTCCTCCAGCGAGTAGCGATAACGCCCTTCACGCGCGTAATCTTCTGCGCGCACGCCCGCCGTGACCGCCAGCGCCAGTTTCTTGTTCTGCATCTTATAGCCGCTGCGGGAACCGTAGGCCCAGCCGTAGGTGAGCACGTCGTCCAGCCATTTTTTCAGCAGCGGCGGGCTGCTGAACCAGTAAATCGGGAACTGCAGCACGATGTTGTCATGCGCTTCAATCAACTGCTGTTCTTTGGCAACGTCGATCTGCCAGTCCGGATAGGCCTGATGCAGTTCGTGCACGGTATACAGCGCCGGATAGCGGCGCAGTTCCTCCAGCCAGCGTTTGTTGACCACCGAGTTCGCCATATCGGGATGGGTCACGACCACCAAGGTTTTCATACTGAGTTCTCCAGTCAGGTGTTTCGACGCATCTTAGGGTATGCTGACAGAATGTAAAATACGCACACTCACGACACATACTTACCCTGGAGAAAGTGTAAATGACCGCCGAATCCCGCTGCAGCCCAACGGGCATCAGCCTCGAAGACACCGGCTATGGCTATACGCTGTCGGTGATCAACGGCAAATACAAAATGATTATTCTTTACTGGCTGGCGCTGTATAAGCCGGTATTGCGGTTCAACGAACTGCAGCGCTGTATCGGCACCATTTCGTACAAGACGCTCAGTTCGACGCTTAAAGAGCTGGAAAAAGATCGGCTAGTGGTGAGAAAGGAGTATCCGCAGATCCCGCCCAAGGTGGAGTACAGCCTGTCCGAGCGCGGGCGTTCGCTGATCCCGGTGATCGACATGATGTGCCACTGGGGCGAACAGCACCGGCCGGAGCCGCCGGTGCCATAAGGGGTTAATTGTCCGCCGCCGCTGAGGTTGCCGGAGCGGGTTCATCGTGCTCGACCAACGCGTCTGCCGGCCGGCACTGGCGCAGCGTGCGCACGCTGCAGGCCACCAGCACGCCCAACAAGGCGGCGAACGCACCGAACGACAGCACGCTCATCAACGGGGTAAACATCCTGCCCAGAACGCCGAGCCCCAGCGCGCCGATCGAATCGCCGGTCACGTCCTGTGCGGTGCCGAGGCTGTTCACCCGCCCCAGCAGATGGTCCGGCGTGTTGCTCTGGATCAGCATGAACTGCAGAAGTGAGGCGATGGCATTGGCATAGCCGTAGCACACCAGCGCCAACAGCGCCGGCGCCAGATGGCTGAACAGCCCCAGCGATGCGATGGCGGTGAACGCGACGATAGCGGCGGCCAGGATCAGCACGCCAGGGCGAGAGAAACGCCCCACCCAACCGCTGGTCAGCGCGCCCAGCATCGCACCGAGCGGCACCGCAGAATACATCAGGCCAATTGAGGAGGCGCCGACGTGGTAAGCGTCCTGCGCCAGCGCCGGGAACAGCACCCTGACGGCGCCGACGATGCTCATCAACATCCCCAGCAGCACCACCGAGCCGACCACCTTATTGCGCCAGACAAACTGGAAGCCGCTGGCGAGCGCGCGCAGCGGGTGTTCCGGCTCCTGCTGCTGCGGCAGCAGCGTCGGCAAGCGCACCAGCGGCACAAGGGTGCCCAGCGTCCCGGCCGCCGCGACGGCGAAGGCGAGACCGACGCCGCCGAACACGATGATAATCCCCCCCAGCGCCGGCGCCAGGATCGCGCCGATGCGCACCGTCACCATGCTCAAGGCCCCCGCCGCCGCCAGGTTTTCGCGCCCGACCAGCAGCGGGATCACCGCCATCAGCGCTGTCATGCCCAGCGCGCCAAAGAACCCGTCCCAGGCCGCCAGCAGGTAGAGCGCCCACAGCGAAGGCGCCGGGGTAAAGGCGTTCAGACTCAGGGCGACAAAGCCCAGCCCGCAGGTGCCGCGCGCGAACAGGATCAGCTTGCGGCGATCGTAGCGATCGGCGAGCACCCCGCCCAACATCAGGCCGATAAACATGCCCACCCCGTCCAGCGCCACCGCCACGCCCACCTGCAACGTGGAGCCGGTCATCGCCTGGATCTGAATCGGCACCCCCACCGCCAGCATGCCGAGGGAAAACACCGACAGCATGCGGGCGCAGAAAATCGCGCGAAAATGCGCATTGCTTCTCAGCAAACTGAAATCAAGAAAAAAAGAAGGTCTGGCCATAGTGTCCTGCATATCATGTTTTAGTACGGGCCGTGGCGCACGCCCCGGCCCGGTTGCGTTATATCAACCCGTATTGCCGCGTCAGCAGCGAATGCAATAGCGGCCCAAGCGTCTCCAGCGAGGCCGGCGACAGGATGTCTGCGTGCTCGCAGCCTTGGTGATGGCAGATCAGCCCATCCAGATACGGCGCCCACACGGCGTTGATATCCATCTCTGGCGGCAGCGTCCGGTCGGCGACGAACAGCGTCGCCGTGCCGTGGAAACGCTGACTGCGCGCCTGAGAAAGAAGGCGCACCGCGTCGCGGTAGTTGGCGACAATGCTGTCAAACATCGCCGCCTTCTCCGCCATCAGCGCCGGATCGCCATGATCTTCCGCCATAAACTCGGCCTGCTCCTGCGCCACCTCCTTCTGCGCCTCCTCCTCGGTGGGGCCGGTCCAGTCCTGGCCTTCCGGCGGATAGGTATCCAGCATGCCGAGGAACGCTACCTCCTCCCCCTGCTGCTGCAGACGCGCGGCCATCGAATGCGCCAGCGTGCCGCCGAGCGAATAGCCCAGCAGGTAGTAAGGCCCCTGCGGCTGCAGGCGGCGCAGAGTGGCGAGATGACGATCGACCATCTGCTCAATGTCTTCGCAGGTGGCGATGGCACCATCCGGCCTTGGCGACTGCAGCCCGATAATCGGATAGCTCCCCGGCAGATACCGGCTCAGCCCCGAGTACTGCCAGGCGAAACCGGAAGCCGGGTGCAGACAGAACAACGCCGGGCCTTGGCCGGCCCGCAGCTGCAGGCATTCGCCGACGCCGCGGCTTTCGGCCGAGTTGGCGGCCTGCACGTCATCAAGCAGATGCGCCATCTTCTCCAGGCTACGGGCGAACATGATTTGCCCGACGGTCAATGGCCGAGGGACGCGCCGCCGCAATTCCGCCGCCAAACGCATCGCCAGCAGCGAGTGGCCGCCCAGTGCGAAGAAGTCGTCGTCGGCGTACACGTTTTCACGACCCAGCAGTTCCCCGAACAGCGCCGCCAGTAGGCGCTCGCTGTCGCTGTGCGGCGCGCGGCCGCTCTGCGGGTTCAGCTGCGGCCGTGGCAACGCCTTGCGATCCAGCTTGCCGCTGGCGCTGAGCGGGAAGCTGTCGGTCATGACATAGCTGACCGGCATCATATGCGCCGGCAAACGCGCCTCCAGCGCCTGATGCAGTACGGCGGTATCCAGCGTCACCCCCGGTTGGGCGATCAGCCAGGCGACCAACTGCCGCATATCGGCGCCGCCCAGTCCCGTCGCGCCCTCGCCCAGTTCGATGGCGTGCACCGCCGCTTGCGCTACCCCCGGCTGCGCCAGCAGCGCCTGCTCGATTTCACCCAGCTCAATGCGCTGGCCGCGGATCTTCAGCTGATCGTCGCTGCGGCCCAAATACTCGACGCTGCCGTCCTCCAGCCAGCGGGCGATATCGCCGGTGCGATACATGCGCGCGCCGTTGCCGGCGGGATCGGCGACAAACCGCTGCGCCGTTAATCCCGGCCGATGCAGATAGCCGTCGGCCAGCTGAATGCCGCGCAGGTAGAGATCGCCGGCGCAACCGACGGGCACCGGCCGCAGCATGGCGTCGAGAATGCTCAGTTGGGTGTTCCAGACCGGTTTGCCGATCGGCACGCCGGCGCCGCTCACCGCCGCCAATGCCTCGCCGGACGCCGGTTGATAGGTAACATCGACCGCCGCCTCCGTCGGGCCATACAGGTTATGCAGCGGCGCGGCAACCAATGCCTGATAGCGGGATGCCAGTTCACACGACAACGCCTCACCGCTGCAGAACACGCGTTTCAGGCTGGCGGCGGCGCGCTGCGGCGCCCATTCGTTCAACGCCTCAACCCAGATAGCCAACATCGACGGAACGAAATGCAGCGTGGTCACGCCATAGTCGTCGATCAAGGTCGTCAGCGCCTGCGGATCGCGGTGCGCCTCCGGCGGCGCCATCACCAGACGCGCGCCGACCATCAGCGGCCAGAAGAACTCCCAAACGGAAACGTCGAAGCTGCACGGCGTTTTCTGCAGGACCACGTCCTGCGTATCAAGCGCATACTCATGCTGCATCCAGAACAGACGGTTGACGATCGCCCGGTGGTTCACCACCACGCCTTTCGGCCGCCCGGTCGAGCCGGAGGTATACAGCACGTAGGCGGGATAATCGCCGCTCCCCGCCGCTGGGCGCGGTGCCGGTTCACGCCCGCTGTCATCCAGCGCATCGAACCGCAGCGTCGGCGCCAGCGCGGCGAAGCGGGCATCCAACGCGCTCTCGGTGATAATCAGCCGTGGTTTGGCGTCCTCCACCATGTAGGCCAGCCGCTCGTCCGGGTAACCGGTATCCAGCGGCAGCCAGGCGGCGCCGGTCTGCACAATCGCCGTCAGCGCCAGGCTGAGGCGTACCGAACGCGGCAACGCCACCGCGACGATATCGCCCGGCTGAATGCCGGCCGCCGTCAGCCGTTCGGCCAACAGCGCGGCCTGGCGCTGCATGTCACGGTAGCTGAGGCTGTGCCCGGCGTCCTGCAGCGCGATGCGTTCCGGCGTGCGCCGCGCTTGCTCGGCGATCGCCTGATGCAAGGTGGTGTCCGCCACCGCCTGCCCGGTGCGGTTGACCGCCGCGACCAGCGCCTGCTCCTGCGGCGTTTGCAATTGCCAGTGCGGCAGCGGCAGATCCGGCTGCGCTATCCATTGTTGCAGCAGCGCCATCAGCCGTGCGGCGAAGCGTTCAGGCTGCAGCACCGAATCGCGGTACTCCATCAGCAGACGCAGGCGCTCGCCCGGCAGCACCAGCAGCGTCAGCGGATAGTGGGTATAGCCTTTGTTACGGATGGCATCGCAGCGCAAGGAACCTGCGCCGCCAAGCAAGGCGTCGTTGTCCGGGTAGTTTTCCACCACCAACAGCGTGTCGAACAGCGTGCCCGCCCCGGCCAGATGCTGGATCTCCCCCAAACCCAAATCGTCGTGCTCCAGCAGTTCAATCTGCCGATGCTGCAGTTCGGTCAGTTGATCCGTCAACGAACGGTCATGCTGCAGACGAACCCGCACCGGCAGCGTGTTGCTGAACAGGCCAACGTGTTCCTCAATCCCTTCTATCTGGCCAAAGCGGCCGGAAACCGGCGAGCCGAACACCACGTCCTGATGGCCGCAACAGCTGGCCAGCTGCAGCGCCCAGATGCCCTGCATCAGGGTATTGAGCGTCAACCCGCGTTCGCGGCACAGGGTCAGCAAGCGCCTTTCCTCGGCCGGCGGCAGCGTCATTTCCAACTCATGCACGCGATCGTTATGCGATTCACCGAACAACAACGTCGGGCGCACATCCTGCAGCGTCTCACGCCAGAGGCGGCGCGAGGCGTCGGCATCCTGCGCGGTCAGGCGGCGCACGATATCGGCGTAGTTCGAGCGCAGCGGCGGCAACGCCTGCTCGCCTTCACGCAGGGCCAGCATCAGATCGTTGAGCACCACCGGCGTCGACCAGCCGTCGACAATCAGATGGTGCGCGTTAAGGAACAGCGTGTAGCGTTCGCTATCGCCGTGTTTGATCCGCAGCGCATGCAGCATCGCGCCCGGCTGATTAAACAGATCGCGCCGCAACTCTTCCTGTTCCAGTTCATGCAGCGCCTGCGCTTCTTGCTCTTCGGACAGCGGCGGCAGCTTACGACTGTCCAGCGGCCAATGGCTTTCCTGCGGTATCAGCTGCAGCGGTTCCCCCTCGCGGTTGAACCGGGCGGCCAGCTGCGGATGGCGGCGGATCACCGCATTCAGCGCCTGCTGGAGTTGATGTTCGTCCAGCTCGCCGCAGAGGCTCAGGCGCGTCAGCGAGTTATAGCTGCCGCCCTGCTGCGCCGTCTGCGCATGGAACAGCAGGCCATGTTGCAACGGCAACAGCGGCAGCGCCGCGGCCAACGGCCCGCACTCTTGCTCCCAGGCGCGCACCGTCTCATCGTCAACGTTCGGCTGGGCGATCTCGGCCGCCACAAACGTTGCCGCCGCGCGTTCGGGATGACGCTCGGCAAACTCGCACAGTGAACGCACCGCTTGCTCGATGCCGCTGTGCAGCTGCGCAATGTCGCTCTCGCTGAAAATCGCCTCCAGCCAGCTCCAGTTGATCGCCAGGCAGGCGCCGTCGCGCCGCTCTTCGACAAAGATATTCACCTCCAGGCCATACGACAGCGCCTGCTGCGCATCCTGCGCCACGGCGAAGGCGTCGCGGAAGCGGGTTTGGCTGCGTTGCGGCGTCCAGTTCCCCTCATCCTGGCTGAAACGCCCGAGGTAGTTGAACAAGATTTCCGGCGCATTGCGCTGCGCCAGCGCCGCCAGTTCGTCACGCTGCGGATGCAGATAACGCAGCTGGCCATAACCGACGCCGCGATCGGCCACCGCTCGCGTCGCCCGTTTCACCGCACGCACGGCCTCATTGTGCTCAGCGTCGTGCAGTTCAATGTGCAGCGGATACTCCGCCGTCAGCCAGCCGACGGTGCGGGCCAGATCGATTCCGTCGTCCAGTTCGGCGCGGCCATGCGACTCCAGAGAGAAACGCAGCGAAGCGGCCTGGAAACGGCGGCGGCAGGCCTGAGCCAGCGCGCACAGCATGATCTCTTCAACCTGCGCGCGGTATCCCTGCGGCAATGTGCCGAGCAGCGCGGCGGTCAGCTGGCTGTCGAGCAGCGTGCGTTTTTCCGATACGTCGCCAGTGCGATCGCTAAGCGGATCCAGCGCGCGTCGCCCCAAACGCGGTGCGCCGTCCGCCAGCATCCGCCGCCAGAACGGCAGCTCGGTTTCCCGGCGTTCAGCGTCGGCTCGTAGGCGTGCAGACCACTCATAGAGCGAGGTTTCTTCCGGCGGCAATGTGATCGGCTGCCCCTGCATGGCGCTGTCGGCCACCTGCCGCAGCTCGTCGAGCAGGATGCGCCAGGAAACGCCGTCGACTACCAGGTGATGGATCGCCAGCACCAGCCCCAGGCTCTGCCCGTCGCGCTGCAACAGGATGCCTTGCATCATGGCGCCGGCAGCCGGTTCGAGATGGTCAAGTGCGGCATCAAACGCCTGTTCCGCCGCTAACTCCAGCTCACCGGACACGCTATCAACCTGCATCAGCTCACCGGCGGCGGTGGTTTCAACCACCAACTGACCGTCGCGGATCCGCGCGCCCAGCGCCGGGTGCGCCGCACGCAACTGCTCCAATGCATAACGCAGCTGTTCCGGTTGCAGCTCGGCAGGCACGCGCAGAAAAACGCCGTGCGCGAAACGACGATGCATATCGCCCGTCTCGGCAAACCAATGCAGGATCGGCAGCCCGTCGATCGGGCCTTGTTGCACGCTGCGCGCAGCCTGAGAGTCTACGGCCAGCGGCTGCATCGCCTGCGCCATGCGCGCGGGGGTGTGCAGCGCGAAGATCTCGCGCGGCCGCAGCAGATACCCTTTGCGCCGCAGGGCGGTGCCCAGCCCCATCGCCGAGATGCTGTCGCCGCCGAGCGCGAAGAAATCGTCGTCGGCGCCGATGCGATCCATCCCCAGCAGCTGCGCCATGGCGCCGCAAATCAGCCTTTCCTGCTCGGTGGCCGGCTCGCGAATGCTTTGCGCCAGCGTCTCCTGCGGTTTGGGCAGCGCCTGGCGGTCAATCTTGCCATTCACGTTAAGCGGCAGCTCCGGCATCACCACCAGGATCGCCGGCACCATATAATCCGGCAGACGCTGCGCCAGTTGCCCCAGCAGTTCGCTTTGCAGCGAGGGTGAGGCACGGCGCGCGTCATCCTGTACCGAGCAATAGCCGATCAGGCGATAGGTGGCGCCGATCGGCTCGGCGATCGCTACCGCCCGCCCCACGTCCGGCAAGGCGGCCAAAGCGCTTTCCACCTCACCCAGCTCGACGCGGAAGCCGCGCACCTTGATTTGGTGATCGGTCCGGCCAATGAACACCAGCTGGCCCTCCGCGCTCCAGCGCATCAGATCGCCGCTGCGGTACATCACCTCGCCTTCGGCGAACGGATTGGCGACAAAGCGCGCCGCCGTCAGATCCGGGCGCCGCAGGTAACCGCGCGCGATGCCTTTGCCGGAAATGTACAGCTCGCCCGCCGCGCCGATCGGCACCGGCTGCAGGCGGCCGTCGAGCAGCCAGACTTCGGTATTGGCGAGGGGACGGCCAATCACCGGCTGTTCGGCGGCAGTGACCGGCGCGCCGAGGGTATCGACGGTGTATTCGGACGGGCCGTAATAGTTGTGGATCTCCACCTCCGGATGCTGCTGCATCAGGTTCCACAGCGTCGGCGTCGCCGCCTCGCCGCCGATCATCACGAACGCTGGCAGCGGGAACTGCCCCTTCAGCAGGCCGCAGTCCACCAGTTGCGAGAAGAATGACGGCGTGATGTCCAGCAGATCGATCGGCGTCTGTTGGGTTTGTTCGAGCAGCGCCCAGGGATCGCGGCGCAGCTCCTCATCGAAGATGACCAGTTCGCTGCCCATCATCATGCAGAACAGCGGTTCCCAGGAGGAGTCGAAAGAGAACGAAGCGGTATGGCCGGCGCGCAGGCGGCGCGCATGGCGAGCCTGGAATTTTTCGATCGCCGGGCCAAACAGCGAGGCCTGATGCGACAGGAACAGGTTCAGCAGCCCGCGGTGCGTGGACATCACGCCCTTGGGTTTGCCGGTCGAACCGGAGGTGTAAATCATATAGGCCAGATGCGCCTCGTTCAGCGGCGCACGCCGTTCGGCATCCGTTATCGGCGCAGCTTCGGCGGCCGCGCAGCGCGCCAGGCACGCTGCGTCGTCCAGGCACAATACCTGTGGCAGATCCGGCATATTGATCTGCGTAGCGCGGTGGGTCAGCAACATCGCCGGCCGCGCGTCGTCGCACATCAGCGCCAGGCGTTCACGCGGGTAATCCAGATCGAGCGGCATATAGGCCGCGCCGCTGGCCAACACGCCGAACAGCGCGACCAGCGTGTCCACCGAACGCGGAATGCCGATGGCGACCACGTCTTCCGCGCCGATGCCGCTTTCGATCAGCACTCGCCCCAGCTGCATCACCCGTTCGGAGAGCTGACGGTAGCTGAGGCGCACATCGCCGCAGGCCACCGCCAGCGCCTCGGGCTGCCGCTCAACCTGGCGCTGAAACGCATCCATGATTGACACCATGCCCGCCGGCGGCGTCAGATGCGCGCCGCGCCCCCAGGCCGCGAGCTGCTTTAACTCCCCTTCGCCGATCAACGCCAGTTGACCGTTCGGCTGGTGCGGCTGCCGCGCCAGTTGCTGCAGCCAATGGCCGATGCGCTCCGCGTGGTGATGCAAGGTGCGCGGCGAGTATTTGGCCGGGTTGGCCACCAACGACAGCGTCAGCACGCCGTTGCGAAAGCCGATCTCAAACTCGAGATCGTCGACCGGCCCCATCGCCAGCGTATGGGTAACGGCCGCCTGCCCGTCGAAAGACAAGGCGCTGTGGTAAACCTTGACGTTGATCACCGGGCCGTACAGTTCCTGATGGCCGCCGACCAGGCCGAGATCGCGTTTGATCTGCTCCGCTTCATAGCGTTGATGGCGGCGCGCCTGTTTGATTTGCGCCACGGTCGCCTGGCAGACGTCCGCCAGCGACATCTCCGGCGTCACATTCAGCAGCAGCGGCAGCACGTTAACCACCGGGCCGACCGCCGCCAGCGCTTGGGAGCCCATACGGCGCATGAAAGGAAAACCGAGTGAAAAACGGGTTTCGCCGCTCATGCGCGCCAGATACATCGCCAGCGCCGCCGTGACGATATCGGCCGGTTGCAGCGACTGCAGCGCGCCATCGCGCAGCGCTTCGTCAAACAGCGATTCCGGCAGCACCAGCGCCTGTTTGAGCGGCCGGGCGCCCGGTTCAACCTCCCGACTCTCCGTCGATAACGACAGCGGCGACGGCAAATTGCGCAGATGCTGTTGCCAGAATTCGGCCGCCCGCCGGCGCGCCGGCGACGTTTGCCATTGCTGAAACTCTTCCACCACCTTGCCGAACGGGGTAAACGGCGATGCCGCCGGCGACAGCCCGTGTCGCAGCGCGCGATAGATATCGGCGATCCGACGGGTGATGGCCTCGAAGCTGAAGCCGTCCAGGGTCAGATGATGAAAGCGCTGGTACCAGAACCAGCGATCGGCGCTGACGCGGATCACCGCATGGCGATAGAGCGGCCGTTCGCCGTCCGCCGGCAGATCCTGCGCCAGATCGTCGTTCATCAGCGCCAGCGCCGCCTGCTCGGCGTCCGGCCGCGCGCTGAAATCGAACCACTCCGGCGCCTGCACGCGTGCGGGATCGGCTATCAGCGGTAAACGCTGCACCGGCTGGCCGTCCTGCGCCTCAAAGAATCGCGCCTGAACCGTATCCGCTTCGGCCAGCCCCTGACGGATCGCGCGCTCCAGCGCAGAACGATCGATAGCGCCGTGCAGTTCGGTGTAGTGCGCCACGGCGAAGCTGTTGCGGCGCAGCGCGATTTGGTCGGCGATCCAGATCCCCGGCTGCGCAGCAACCAGCGGATAATCCCGATACTCGACCTGAGTATCCGGTAAAGAAAGCGTTTCTGACATGGTGTCTGTCCTTTCCCTCAAACGGAATATATCGATTGTGCCTGGCGCTTAACGCGCCGCATCCGTCGCTTTCAGCGCCGCCGGCCGCATGTCCTGCCAGTGCGTTTCGATGTAGTCGATGCACTCGCCGCGCGACGCCGGCCCCATCAACACGCGCCACCCCTGCGGCGTATCGGCAAACTGCGGCCACAGCGAATACTGCTGCTGCGCGTTGACCAGCACGGAGAAACGGAGGCTTTCGTCATCGAACGGGTTTTGTTGTTCCTGAGTCATTTTCATTACCTGTCTGTCAAAATGTGGGATTACTTCATTGCGGAAAGCAGCCGGCGCACGCCGTCCACCAGGCCGCCGCGCCAGCAGAGCGCGTCATGTCCGCCGGAATACACGCGGTAGTCGGCGCGGTGCCCGGCCGCCGTCAGCGCCTGGTGCATCTGGCGATTGACGAATTCGATGTCCGCCTCCCGATCGCCGGCCTGTTGGATCACGGTGAGCTTGGGTGCCGCCGCGTTGCGCTGCCGAACCTGGCGTATCAGCCAGCCTTCCTCCAGTTCGTGGCGTTTTTCGAACTGGGTCACAAATTGCACCGTAGGCCACCAGAAGGAGCCGGACTGGCTCAGCACGTGGCCAAAGCGCTCGGGCCAGTGCAAACCGGCGTATAACGCCGCCAGCCCGCCGTAGCTCTGGCCGGCGACCACGGTGCGCGCCCCAGTCTCGCTGAACGCTTCGCGGCGCTGCGCCTGCGGCAGCAGTTCGTCGATCACCGCTTGCCAGAAGGCGGCGTTGCAAGGCAGCTCGTTTTCTCGGTGTTCGCCATCGATCGCATCGATCAGCAACCAGCACGCGGGCGGCAACTGCCCTTTTGCGGTCTCGTTCTCAATCACCGGCAGCAGCGCATGCCTTTCGATCCAGTTTTGGCCGTCGAGCAGCAGCACCAGCGGGCGGTTCGCTTTCACCGCCGCGTCGCCGCTGGCATACAGCCAAACGCGCCGCTGGTTACCCAGCCGTTCGCTGCGCCACTGAAATAGCTGTAGCCGCGCCTCATCCAGCGGCCGATCGGCGGCCTGCCAGGCGCTTTGATCGTCGGCATCCGGCCCTTGCGCCAGGGATACGGGCCGCGGGCGATGAGACGGCCCCAGCGAGAGCCGATTCAGCGGATCGGCGATCGCCAACGGGAACAGCGATACCCACCAGGCACGCTGCTGGCGGGCGCGTAACGTTTCGTCGTCGCTGAAGACGGGGGGCAGGTCTCGCTCGGTAATGGGGATCAGGCTGTAGCTGCCGCGCCAGCGGCGATCGATAACGGCCGAGCCGTACCAAACGTCGGTGCCGGGGAGCCTGGTCAGGCTGCTGGGGGACGTGCTGTGGTGATCGGTAATGCCGTTGATATCGGCGTAAACGCGGCATATCGGCGAGTGCCGTTCATCGCCGGCGGGGTCGCGCCATAGCCAGGTCATTTTGACGTGGCGTTCGTCGAGCGCGTCGACGATGGGCGTGCCCTGCGCGGCAACCTTCTGCCACCACGCGGATTGCCCTACCGCCTCTTCACGCAGCCATTGCGCCGCCAATCCCTCAAGGTCGTTTCCTGGCCTCTTTTCCGGCAAAAACTCCATAGCGCCCCTTACATAACATGAGTGATTTTTACAAAATCTGACAATCGTATTGATACTCATTATCATTTTCAATACTATTTGTCGGATTTTTACCGTCGTGCACATACGGCGTCTCCGCGTCGACGGGTGAATACCGCTCGCCGATATTTCGGGGTTTATCAGGGTGGCATAACACACAACGCAGGTATGCAGGTATGCAGGTATGCAGGTATGCAGGAGAGATAATGAAGATTAAAAACAAAGGGATAGCTAACGGGAATGCGGAGGCGATGTCCGCCAGGCATCTGTTGCTGGGATCGGCGCTGGCGTTATTGCCCTTGGCGCAACACGCGTCTGCGGCAGCGGACGAAACGATTTTGGTGACCGCCGACGCGCAAAACAGCGTGACCGCGCCGGTCAAAGGGATCGTCGCCAAAGAGAGCGCCGCCGGCACCAAGACCGCCGCCTCTCTGCGCAAGACGCCGCAGTCCATCTCGGTGGTCACGCGCGAGCAAATGAACGACCAGGAGCCGGCGTCGGTCGCCGACGCGCTGAACTACACCAGCGGAGTGATCACCACCTACCGCGGCAACTCCAACCGCAATGACGAAGTGATCAGCCGCGGCTTCCGCTATGCGCCCAAACTGCTCGACGGCCTGCACTTTGGCCTCTCGAGCCAAAATGGCGGCGCCGGACAGATCGATCCCTGGCTGCTGGAGCGCGTGGAGATGGTGCACGGCCCGGCCGGCGTGCTGTACGGCCAGGTCAGCCCCGGCGGCGTGGTGGTGATGACCAGTAAACGCCCTACCGCCCAGAGCATTCACGAAGTCAAATTCAGCACCGGCAACCGCCATCTGGCGGAAACGGCGTTCGATTTCGGCGGCAAACTCAACGACGACAACACCCTGTTCTATCGCCTGAACGGTATCGCCAGAACCGAGCACGAGTTCGTCAAAGACAGCAAGCAGCAACGGGTGGCCATCGCGCCGGCCTTCACCTGGCTGCCGAACGAAGACACCAGCTTTACGCTGCTGACCAGCTACCAGAACGATCCGAAAGCCGGGTCGCGCAACTTCCTGCCGCGCGCCGGCACGCTGTTCCCGACCAGCGCGGGCTACGTGCCCTATGACTTCAACGTCAGCGAGCCCAGCTTCAACAAATCGCGGCGCGAGCAGGCGTCGATCGGTTACAGCCTCGAGCACAACTTCAGCGATGCGCTGTCGTTTACCCAGAACCTGCGCTTCACTCACCGCGATGAAGACTATAAATATCTGGTCTATAACGTAAATTCTGACGTTAACGACCACACCGTGACGCGCAGGGCGCAGCATGAAACGCAGATGACCAACGAGTTTGGCGTGGATAACCAGCTGAAGGGCCTGTTCGATACCGGCGAGGTGAAGCACACCGTGCTGGGCGGGCTGGATTACCGCTACAGCCATAGCGATTCGAAGATGTATCGCGATCGCGGCAACGATTACCCGATCGACTGGGCCAATCCGGTTCGCCCCAGCATTGATGGCAGCGCGCTGACGCTGGTTTCCAGCGAATTGAAGACACTGAATCAGGTCGGGGTGTATCTGCAGGATCAGCTGGAGTGGAATAACTGGAACCTGCTGCTGTCCGGCCGCCAGGACTGGTCGCAGGTCAACACCCGCGATCGCACCGCCGGCGGCAAAGAACAGACCTACAACGATGCGCAATTTACCGGCCGTGCGGGGCTGCTTTACGCCTTCGACAACGGCATTTCGCCGTACGTCAGCTACAGCACCTCGTTCGATCCTAACCTGTATCCGAGCGCGCCGGGCGCCGATCCGCTCAAGCCGACCACCGGCAAACAGACCGAGGTGGGCGTGAAGTACCAGATCCCGGGCGGCAATACCCTGCTGACCCTCTCCTGGTTCGACATTACCCAGCGCAATGTGGCGTCCTATAACCGTCTCACCTCCGCCTACGAGCAGATTGGCGAGGTGAAATCCAAGGGGATTGAGGCGGAAGTGCACGCTCAGCCGACGCCGGCGATCAAGCTGACCGCCGCCTATACCTACACCGACGTAGTGACCAAAGACTCCAACTCGGCGGACGAAATCGGCCACAGCCCGGCGGGCATTCCGCGCCACGCGGCGTCCGCCTGGGGCAGCTACAGCTTCCTGAGCGGCGCGCTCAACGGCCTGACCGTCGGCAGCGGCGTGCGTTACATCGGCGATGCGCCGGCCGACGCCACCGGCCAGTACGACGTGCCGCACTACACGCTGTACGACGCCATGGTGAAGTATGACCTCGGTCAGGCTTCGTCGGCGCTGCGCGGCGCTGCGCTGCAGCTCAACGTGCAGAACCTGACGGACAAGAAATACGTTTCGTCGTGCAGCGGCGAGTACGCCTGCTTCTACGGCAGCGGCCGCAGCATTATCGCTTCGGTCAACTACCGCTGGTAACGAAAATGGGCGGCCAGCGCCGTAATGCGTGTCAGTTAGCGTTTTTCTGAAGGTATTGGTGACGTATTTCGGTCGATAAATGTGAGATGCACCATGAAACTCATGCGCCTCGACCGAGCAAGGGACCGTAGGCGCGGTCCCTTGCAACCCGCGCCTTTGCCCTATCAGACGGTTGGCTTTGCCAACTGCCCTCCCTCCGCCATAGCGCATTGAGGCCGGTTGCGACAGGCGTCCCTGCCTGTCTCACCTGAAACCGCCGTCCATGGCGGTTTCGCCTAATGCGCTATGCCTGCGTTCGGCGTCTTCAAGGGCGCCCAACACCGCGCTCATCTCCAACGTCTCTACCACAACCTCATAAGCGACAGATTTCCCGGTAGCCGCCAGCTCAGGTGTTGACCTTGGGCGCGCATCACCGGCTGCCGAGCAAGACGGCGTTGTCAGGGGCAACCGGCCAGGGAAGGCCGGTTGAGGCGAGACTAACAGGGACGTTTGTCGCAGCCGACCCGCCCGACAATGCAGACGCGGCGAGGGTATCCGCATAGCGGACAGACGGTGTTAAGCGAAGGCGCGGGTGTAGGGGCCGCGCCTTCGGCCCCTACAATTGCCGTTCATTGTGGTAACAGAGAAATTCGGGGTATTTACGGCAATTTTTCCTGCACGGCGCTGACAGATACCGGATAAAAAATGCCAGTCAGGTTTACGGCCAGCGCCGCCCCTTTCTTCCGCCTTTCTCGCCGCCTTTACTCCTGCTTCAATTCCCGCAAGTGTTTGTACACCGTGGCGCGCCCCATCGACAGCACGTTGGCGATGTAATCCGCCGCGCTTTTGGCCTTGAACGCCCCCTGATGATAGAGATCGCTGACCAGCCGCCGTTTCTGCTCGCGGCTCAGCGCGCCGAGCGCAGCGTTCTCGCGCCGCAGCCAGTCATGCAGGAAGGTGTTGATCTTCTCCTGCCAGTCGTCTTTGAACAGCTGTTGCGGCTGCGGCTGCAATCGCGTGACCGATAAAAACATGTCCAGCGCATTGCGGGCGTCCTCGAACATCGCGGTGCTCAGGTTGATGCACAGCAGATACCTGGGCTTGCCCTGCTCGTCGCGCGCGGCGATGCTCACCGAACGCATTTTTTTGCCGTCCCAGTTCAGCTTTTCATAGGGGCCGGTCACGCCGGCGCCGCCATCGAGCTCGAAGTCTTCCAGCCCGGCGTCATCGCCCGGTTTGCGCTTCGACAGGTTGTTCGCCAGATAGGCAATCTTGTTGGTGGCCAGATCGTGGATCACCACTTCCGCATTCGGGAAAAACAGCGCGGCGATGCCGTCGGCGACCGATCGCAAAAGGTCGAGTTGAGAAGAAGAGTTCGGCACGCTGGGGGTCTCCGTATAGCCCGGTTTGGTTTGCGGTTCAGCCGCTTAGCATACCGCAGTTGCCGCCGCTTGCCGAGCGGAGCGGCGGCAAGCGGCGTATCCTTCGCCGGTTATTCCGCCTCGGCGCCGCGCCGATAAAACACGTAGCTCTCGCGCGCCACGCTGTCGCGGACCCGATAGCGCCAGATCAGGCCGAGCGTGGTAAACCACAGCGGCATGCTGCACAACGCGATCAGCGTATCGCGATCGAACACCATCAGCACCAGCGTAAAGGCGAAAAATGCCAGCGTCAGCCAGGCCATCGCTACCCCGCCCGGCATTTTGAAGTGGGAAGCGGCGTGCAGATCCGGCCGCTTCTGGCGATACACCAGGTAGGCGACCAAAATCATGCCCCAGCTGTAAACCACCAGGATCGCCGCCACGGTAGAGACGATGGTGAACAGCGTCATGACGTTCGGCACCAGTACCAGCAGCAAGGTGCCGGCCACCATGCAGAAGCAGGAAAACAGCAGGCTGCGGATCGGAATGGCCGTGGTGCGCGACAGAATGCGGAACTGACCGTGGGCATGCTTTTCCATCGACAGGCTGTACAGCATGCGGGTGCTGGAATACACCCCGCTGTTGGCCGAGGACATCGCCGAAGTCAGCACCACGAAGTTGATCACTGCGGCGGCGGCCGGCAGCCCCGCCCGATCGAACAGCATCACGAACGGGCTGCTGTCCGGCGAGATGTGGCTCCATGAGGTGACGGCGATAATGGTCAGCATCGAGCACACGTAGAAGACGATGATGCGGGCCGGGATCGCGTTGATCGCCTTCGGCAGCACCTTCTCGGGGTTTTTGGTCTCCGCCGACATCGTGCCCAGCAGCTCGATGCCGGTGCAGGAGAAAATGGCGATCTGGAAACCGGCGAAAAAGCCGAAGATGCCGTGCGGCATGAAAATGGCGGGATCGGTGACGTTATGCAGCGAAGCGGTCACGCCGTCCGGCGAGGTCCAGCCGCTGAACACCATCCAGGCGCCGGTAGCGATCAACGCGACGATCGCCACCACCTTGATCATCGCGAACCAGAATTCGGCCTCGCCGAACATCTTGACCGACAGCATGTTGAACAGACACAGAAACCCCAGCGTCAGCAGCGCCGGCAGCCAGGGCGAGACGTCTGGCAGCCAATATTGCACGTAGCCGCCGCACACCACCACGTCGGCAATGCAGGTTACGACCCAGCTCAGCCAGTAGGACCAGCCGAGAAAAAAGCTGGCGCGCGGCCCCAGGTATTCGGAGACAAAATCAGCGAACGAGCGGTAATCGAGTCGCGTGAGCAGCAGCTCCCCCATCGCTCTCATCACCATGAACATGAAAAAACCGACGATGGCGTAAGTCAGTACGATGGAGGTGCCCGATAGCGCGAGGGTTTTCCCGGCGCCCATAAACAGCCCGGTGCCGATGGCGCCGCCGATCGAAATCAGTTGAATGTGGCGCGCACTCAGCCCGCGCTGCAAGGTTTGGGCACAGTGAGGCCCCTCGGCTGAACCTGGGTTCAGCCGATCGCAGTGGTTTTTTGTCATGGTGTTACCTGTCCGTCGTTAAGGCGATTAAGCAACCGATGCGCGGTTGCAGCAGGAATGAAACGCCCGCGGGCGCTCTAACCGGCAAAAAAATTGAGACCAAACGCTGCCCGCCCCGTTGTGACAGGGAGGTAATAATAATGGGTACCAAGAAAATGCTCTCGTGAGCCGTCGTATCGCCCACGTTTGGCGTACAAAGCCTGAGCGTGGTGGGTAAACACTACAATATCAAATGGTTATACTTTCCCTTGTGCAACAAAAAAACGACGCCGGAGCCGTTTTAACATTAATTTAACTCTGGCGAGGGGAAATGCCATTGTCAACATGGCAGTTAAATAAAATGAAACTTTTTGATCACATTCAAGCTTCTGAAAAATAGATAAAAAGGGTTTTTATGCGCTTTATATGCATAAATTATGCATGTGATCGCTCACCACCGACAAAAAGTAATTAACTATTCATTTACCGCTCTGCAGGCGGCGAAAAACCGTCCGCTGGCCCGATGAGAGGGGGGCTAACAACCGGCATAATTAGTGGTAAATTTAGCGTCGCAAAGTGTTATGCGCTTGCTAATCCACGGTTAAACGAAATAAATACCTCTAATATATAAAGGTTGGTTATGGAAAAGCTATCCTACGCTTCAGACAGCAGCACCACCGCTTGGGCTACATATCTGCAACAAATCGATCGCGTCGCCCCTTACCTCGGCGACCTGTCACGCTGGGTTGATACGCTGCGTCACCCTAAGCGCGCTTTGATTGTCGATATCCCGCTGCAGATGGACGATGGCACCATCCGTCACTTCGAAGGTTTCCGCGTACAGCACAACCTGTCGCGCGGGCCGGGCAAAGGCGGCATCCGCTTCCACCCTGACGTCGATCTGAACGAAGTGATGGCCCTGTCCGCCTGGATGACCATCAAGTGTGCCGCGGTCAACCTGCCGTACGGCGGCGCCAAGGGCGGCATCCGCGTCGATCCGTTCAAACTGTCTGAAGGTGAACTGGAGCGACTGACCCGCCGCTACACCAGTGAAATCGGCTTCATCATCGGGCCGCAGAAAGACATTCCTGCGCCGGACGTCGGCACCAACGCCAAAGTGATGGCCTGGATGATGGACACCTACTCCATGAACCACGGCACCACTATCACCGGCGTGGTCACCGGCAAACCCATCCACCTCGGCGGCTCCCTGGGCCGTGAGAAAGCGACCGGCCGCGGCGTGTTCGTCACCGGCAGCGAAGTGGCCAAGCGTCTGGGCGTGCAGATCGAAGGCGCCAAAGTGGCGGTACAAGGCTTCGGTAACGTGGGCAGCGAAGCGGCCCGTCTGTTCGTCGGCGTCGGCGCGCGCGTCGTCACCATCCAGGACCACTCCGCTACCCTGTTCAACGCCGACGGCATCGACCTGGCCGCGCTGACCGAATACCAGGCCAAGCACAAGCAGATCGCCGGCTTCCCTGGCGCCAGCGAGATCGAGAGCGAAGCGTTCTGGTCGGTTGACATGGACATCCTGATCCCTGCGGCGCTGGAAGGCCAGATTACCCGCCAGCGCGCCGAAATCCTCAGCGCCAAACTGGTGCTGGAAGGGGCTAACGGCCCAACCTTCCCAGAAGCGGACGACATTCTGCGTTCCCGCAACATCACCGTGGTTCCGGACGTTATCTGTAACGCCGGCGGCGTAACGGTCAGTTACTTCGAGTGGGTGCAGGACATGGCGAGCTACTTCTGGAGCGAGTCCGAGATCAACGAGCGTATGGACAAGATCATGACCGACGCGATGGTCCACGTCTGGAACAAGGCCGCCGAGAAAGAGTGCAGCCTGCGCACCGCCGCTTACATCGTGGCCTGTGAGCGCATCCTGACCGCACGTAAAGAGCGCGGCATCTACCCAGGTTGATACCCGTATTCCGGCCTGCCCCGGCAGGCCGGATTTTCCTCAGCGCAAACAGCGTTTCAACACCTTACCGGTACTGGTCATCGGCAAGCGTTCGACAAACTCGACGATACGCGGATACTTGAACGCCGCCAGCCGCTCCCGGCTCCAGGCGATCAGCGCTTCTTCCTCGATCGGTTCTTCCGTTTCCTTCAATACCACCACCGCTTTGATCTCTTCGCCCAGCGAAGGATGCTCGACACCGATCACCGCCACCAACGACACCGCCGGATGGCGAATCAGCGCCTCTTCAATCTCGCGCGGATAGACGTTGAACCCGCCGCGAATGATCATGTCCTTGGCACGATCGACGATAAAATAGAAGCCGTCGGCGTCGCGGCGCGCCAGATCGCCGGTGCGAAACCAGCCGTTTTCCAGCACCTCCGCCGTCGCCTCGGGACGGTTCAGATAGCCTTTCATGATGTTGTAACCGCGCACCGCGATCTCCCCCACCTGATCGACACCGTCGATCGGCTGCCCGGTGACGTCGAGCAAGCGAACCTCCACGCCCCAGATCGGTTGGCCGATGGAGCCGGGTTTGGTCACGCGGTGCGGATGGTTAAAGGTGGCGACCGGGCTGGTTTCCGACAGCCCATACCCTTCGAGAATGTTGACGCCGAAGCGGCGCGAGAAATCCTCCAAGATCTGCACCGGCAGGCTGGCGCCGCCGGACACCGCCATACGCAGCGTGCTGCGCAAGCGTTCGATATCCGTGTGCTCATCCAGCGCATTCAACAGCGCCCAATACATGGTCGGCACCCCGGCGAAAAAGGTGATGCCGTGCCGTTGCATCAGCGCGATGGCCTGTGCGGCGTCGAAGCGCTCGACCAGCACCAGGGTGGCGGCGGCGGCAAATCCGGCGTTCATCTGCACCGTCGAACCAAACGTGTGGAACAGCGGCAAGGTTACCAGGTGACGATCGGGATTCGCCTCTGAGCCGTCGAACAGCCGCACCGATCCCAATGCGTTGAGCACCAGATTGGCGTGGGTCAACTCCGCACCCTTGGCCCGGCCGGTGGTGCCGCTGGTATAGAGCACCACCGCCGTGTCGCTTTCGAGCGTCGCGGCAGACGCGAACTCAGTGGACTGTGCGGCTATCGCCTGGCTGAAACGCTCCCCCTCGAGCGGCAGCCGATCGCCGATAATAAACACCTCGCGGCATTGTTCCGCCTTCGCCGCCGCCCGCAGCGCCTCTTCCCCCAACGGCAGAGTGCTGCTGCCTTCGAAACAGAACAGCGCCACCGCCGCCGAATCCGCCAGGTAATAGTCGAATTCGGCGCTTTTAAGCAAAATATTCAGCGGCACCACCACGGCGCCGCTTTTGAGGATGCCGTAGTAGATAGCCGGAAACTCCGGCCGGTTTGTGCAGGCCAGCGCCACCCGTTCACCGGGCTGCACGCCGCGCGCGACCAGCAAATTCGCCACCCGGTTGGCCATTTCATTCAGCGCCCGATAGCTGAGCGGGATATCGTCCTGTATCACCGCCGGCCGCTCCGGCCAGGTACGCGCACTCTCTTCAAGCAAGGTTGCCAGATTCAGCATCGGGGATTCTCCCTGAGGTTGAGCGGCGAGAAAGCGCCGCAGTATCACGAGTATAGATAGGCGCTTTGCGGTTCGCATTCCAAGGGGGGCTGGGCTATACCTTAGGCATTCCCCCTCCTGCAGGAGTTGTGATCATGAGCAAGAAAAAGATCCTGATGCTGGTCGGCGACTACGCCGAAGATTACGAAACCATGGTGCCGTTTCAGGCATTGCAGATGATCGGCCATTGGGTGGACGCCGTGTGCCCCGGCAAAGCCGTCGGCGACTATATCCAGACCGCGATCCACGATTTTGACGGCGCGCAGACCTACAGCGAGAAACCCGGCCACCGTTTCACCCTGAACGCCGACTTCGCCGCCGCCAAAGAAGAGCACTACGATGCGCTCTTGATCCCCGGCGGTCGGGCGCCGGAATACCTGCGTCTGAACCCCGACGTGATCGCGCTGGTACAGGCGTTTGACGCCGCGAAAAAACCGATCGCCGCCGTTTGCCACGGCCCGCAGCTGCTGGCGGCGGCCGGAGTGTTGAAAGGCCGCACCTGCAGCGCCTACCCGGCCTGCGCGCCTGAGGTGCGGCTCGGCGGCGGTCATTATGCGGAGATCGGCATCGATCAGGCGCACGTCGACGGCAATCTGGTCACCGCCCCGGCCTGGCCGGCGCATCCGCAGTGGCTGGCGAAGTTCGCCGAGGTACTGCAGCAATAAACGCGCAACCTCGTACCGCTCTTGCGGCACGAGGTTATTGTCACTCGTCATGCGGGTATCAGCGACCGCACTATCGCCCCGCCCTAAATCGCTTGACCTTGCCAACGTTGGAAGCCGGATAACGCAGGATGAGCTGCTGCTACGCAGTAAATTCCACAGTCGACGTCGGTAGAAAAGGTCAAATGATGAAAGCTAAAACTCTCCTCTCGACGGCAGCGGCGGTAAGCATCGCTTTCGCCGTCGCCGGGTGCAACGACAGCGCACCGTCCGCCACCGCACCGCCGCCACCTGCCGTACCGGTGGCCGAGGTGCTGGTGCGTCCGGTCACCCCTTTTGTCGAATTCAGCGGTTCCCTGACCGCCGTCCAGCGCGTTGAGCTGCGGCCGCGGGTCGCCGGGTACATACAGGCCGTGAACGTCCCTGAAGGGCGCGTCATTGAAAAAGGCCATCCGCTATTTCGTATCGATCCGCGGCCCTTCCAGGCGGCGCTGGACGCTGCAGCGGCGCGACTGCAAGAGGCCGAAGCCACCGCTACGCTCGCCCAGGCCGACTTTGCGCGCGCCCGAACGCTGTTCAACCAAAAAGTCATCGCCCGCGAGCCTTTCGATGCCGCCACTGCCGCGATGAATGTGAGTAAGGCGCGGGTCAACGCGGCAAAGGCGGCGTTAACGGCGGCGCAATTGGACATGACGTTTACGCGCGTCACCGCGCCAATCGCCGGGCGCGTCGGGCGGACGCTCATCACCGAAGGCAACTATGTCGCCAGCGGCGTCACGGCGCTCACCACCATCGTTTCCGTCAACCCACTCCACGTCTACTTTGACGTCGATGAACGCACCTATTTGCAATCGCTGGCCGCCTGGCGCGATAAGACGGCAACGCATGAGATCAAGGTCATGACGGCGTTGATCGGCGACAAAACGTACTCACGTCCCGGCCGCGTCGACTTTATCGCCAATGCTGCCGAACGGACGACCGGCACGGTACGCCTGCGCGCGGTAATCGATAACCCCGATGGACGGCTGTCTCCGGGGCTGTTCGCCAAGATCAAGCTGGAAACCGGCGCACCACAGGCGAAGGTGTTGATTGCCGATCGGTCGATTGGCACCGATCAAAGCCGTCGTTATGTCCTGGTCGTCGATAAAAACAACAAGACCGAATACCGCCCGGTAGAACTTGGCCCGGTTGTTGATGGGATGCGCGTGATAGAGCGAGGGCTGCAACCGGGAGAACGCATCGTGGTGAAAGGGCTGGTGCGCCCCGGCATGGCGGTCACCCCCCGCCCTACGATGATTGACGGCACGCCGGCGACACAACCGAACACGATGGGAGATGCGACATGACATTTCCCCGCTTCTTCATCAAACGCCCGATCTTCGCCATTGTTCTTTCCATCTTGACGTTGATCGCCGGCATCGTGGCGCTGTTCCAATTGCCGCTGAGCGAATATCCGGCGGTCACGCCGCCCACCGTCCAAGTGACCGCCTTTTACCCCGGCGCCAACCCGAAAGTGATCGCGGAAACGGTGGCCACGCCGCTGGAGCAAGCCATCACCGGCGTTGAAGGCATGCTTTATATGTCTTCACAGGCGGCGACCGACGGCCGAATGACGTTGACCGTCACGTTTGCGCAAGGAACGAATGCCGACATGGCGCAGATCCAGGTGCAAAACCGGGTGGCGCGCGCGTTACCCCGGTTGCCTGCAGAGGTGCAGCATCAGGGCGTGGTGACGCAGAAAACCTCACCGGACATCCTGATGGTGGTGCATCTTCTGTCGCCCGACCAACGCTACGATCCGCTGTATATCTCGAATTACGCTTACCTGCAGGTTCGTGATGAGCTGTCCCGTATTCCGGGTGTCAGCGATGTCCAGGTTTGGGGAGCCGGCGAATACAGCATGCGGCTCTGGCTGGATCCGGATCTGATCGCCGCACGCGGGCTAACCGCCGGCGATGTGATCGCTGCGGTGCGCGAGCAAAACGTGCAGGTGGCGGCCGGTTCCGTCGGTCAGGCGCCCGACTCCAATGCCGCATTTCAGGTTACGGTCAATACCCTGGGGCGGCTGGCCGATGAGAAACAGTTTGGCGATATCATCATCCGCACCGGCAGCGACGGCCAGGTGACCCGCTTGCGCGACGTCGCCCGTATAGAAATGGGCGCCGATGCGTATGCGCTGCGCAGCCTGCTCGACGGCGAGCCGGCCGTCGCGCTGCAAATCATTCAGAGCCCGGGCGCCAACGCGCTGGACGTCGCTCGGGCGGTCAGAGCGACCGTCAAACGCCTGGAAGGCGACTTCCCTGCCGGGCTCAGCTCACGAATCGCCTATGATCCGACGGTTTTCGTGCAGGCATCGCTCGAATCGGTGGTGACGACCCTGCTGGAGGCGATCCTGCTGGTGGTGATCGTGGTGGTAGTGTTCCTGCGTAGCTGGCGAGCCTCGCTCATTCCGCTGCTCGCGGTGCCGGTCTCGCTGGTCGGCACGTTCGCCATCATGCATTTGATGGGCTTCTCGCTCAATACGCTGTCCCTGTTCGGTTTGGTGTTGTCTATCGGTATCGTCGTCGATGACGCTATTGTGGTGGTAGAGAATGTCGAACGGCACATCGAAAACGGTAAAACGCCGCAGCAAGCCGCACGGCTCGCCATGGATGAAGTCACCGGGCCGATCATCGCCATCACCTCGGTGCTGGCCGCTGTGTTCATTCCAACGGCGTTCCTGAGCGGTTTACAAGGGGAATTTTACCGTCAGTTCGCATTGACTATCGCCATTTCTACCCTGCTGTCGGCGCTCAATTCCCTGACGCTCAGCCCGGCGCTGGCCGGCTTGCTGCTGCGGCCGCATCCGGCGGAACATCGCGCTCCCGGCCGTATTCAGCGTATCGTGCAAGCCGCCGCCCGGCCTTTCCAACGCGCGCCGGACGCGTATGCCAATGCCGTGCGTAAAACGGTGCGCGTCAGCGGCGTGGCGCTGGCCATTTACGGCGGGCTGCTCGTTCTGACGTTTTTCGGCTTCCAGGCCGTACCGCCGGGCTTCGTGCCCATGCAGGATAAGTATTATCTCGTCGGCATCGCCCAATTGCCCAACTCGGCCTCGCTGGATCGCACCGATGCGGTCGTTAAACAGATGTCGAAGATCGCGCTGGCGGAACCCGGGGTGGAAAGCGTCGTGGCCTTTCCGGGACTGTCTATCAACGGCTTCGTCAATGTGCCGAACGCCGCCGTGATGTTCGTCATGCTCGATCCGTTTAAAGAACGCGCCACGCCCGATCTGGCCGCGTCAGCCATCGCTGGTCGGCTGCAGGCGAAGTTCGCCGACATTCCCGATGGTTTCCTCGGCGTATTTCCGCCACCGCCCGTCCCCGGTCTCGGCGCCACCGGCGGATTCAAGATGCAGGTGGAAGATCGCGGCGGCGCGGGGCTTGAGTCTCTGGTTGAGCACACGCGGCTCCTGATGGTGAAAGCCACCGAATCGGGACAGATCGCCGGTCTGATGACCAGCCTGGACATCAATGCGCCGCAACTTGATGTGGTTATCGACCGTACGCAGGCGAAAAGTCAGGGTGTCAGCCTGGCGGATGTGTTCGAGTCGCTTCAAATCTACCTCGGCTCGCTTTACATCAACGACTTCAACCGATTCGGCCGCACTTACAAGGTGACCGCCCAGGCCGATGCCAACCATCGCATGCAAGCGGAAGCCATCGGCCGACTGCAGGTGCGCAACGCGGCCGGTGACATGCTGCCGCTGTCTTCCTTTGTTACCGTGACGCCCGGCTCCGGCCCGGATCGCATCATCCGTTACAACGGCTACCCATCGGCCGATATCACGGGCGGCGCGGCGATAGGTGTCAGTTCCGGTCAAGCGGTGGCCTTGATGGAGCAACTGGCAAAAGAGACGCTGCCGGAAGGCATGACCGTCGAATGGACCGATCTCACCTATCAGCAAAAGCTCGCGGGCAACGCGGCGCTGTTCATTTTCCCACTGTGCGTACTGCTCGCTTATCTCATTCTGGCCACGCAATACAACAGCTGGCTGCTGCCTTTGGCCGTACTGCTGATCGTGCCGATGTGTCTGTTGAGCGCCATGATTGGCGTCTGGCTGTTGGGGGGTGACAACAACGTTTTCGTGCAAATAGGCCTCATTGTGCTGGTCGGTTTGGCCGCCAAAAACGCCATCCTGATCGTCGAGTTTGCCCGCAGTCTGGAGGATGAAGGTGCAAACACGCTCGAGGCGGTGATTAAGGCTTGCCGACTGCGGCTAAGACCGATCGTGATGACTTCGATCGCGTTTATTGCCGGCGTCATTCCGTTGATCTTCGCCAGCGGTGCGGGTGCGGAAATGCGCCATGCCATGGGGGTTGCGGTATTCGCCGGCATGCTGGGCGTGACCTTGTTCGGCCTGTTCCTGACACCGGTGTTTTATGTGGTGATCCGTGGCCTGACGGCGCGATTCGAGCAATACCGTACCAAAGGCAAAGCCAGCGTAAGGAGCGAGTCTGATGAGAAATCTTCGTAGAACCTTTTTATTGCCGCTGAGTGCGATCGCCTTGTTAACCGGGTGTGCGGCGGTCGGTCCAGATTACTCGCCGCCCGCCCCCCGGCCTCTCTCCGGCTTCGGCCCGTCGCCGGCGGGACTCGGCGCCGGCGATGTCGAGATCGCATGGTGGCGCATCTTCGACGATCCGGCGCTCACCGAATTGATTCGGCGCGCGTTGGCGGCGAACCATGATGTCGGCATCGCCGTCGCCCGGTTGGACGAAGCCAAGGCCCTGTTGCGTGAACAACGGCGGGATTTCCTGCCGCGCGGCGACGTCGCGTTGAGTTATGAGACGCGTCGACGGGGGGAGGCAGAAAAAATGGCCGCCCAGCCGCGCCAGGCGGAAACCTACCGCGGCGCGCTTGACGCCGCATGGGAAATCGACCTCTTTGGGCGCGTTCGGCGCTCGGTTGAACTCGCTCAGGCGCAGGCGGGAAGCCGTGAAGCACTGCTGCGGGGCGTTCAGGCGGGCGTCGCCGCCGAAGTGGCCGCCACCTGGTTCGAACTGCGCGGTGTTGAGGCCGAACTTAAGGTGGTCGCCGACATCAACCAAAGCCAGCGTGAAAGCCTGGCGCAGATTGAAAGACAAATGCGTGCCGGCGTCGCCAGCGAAGTTGACCGATTGCGCGCCGAGGCGCTCTTGCTCAGCGTCGAAGCGACGACGCCGGAACTGGAACGCCGCCGATCCGCCGCCGTCAACGTATTGGCGACGCTGCTTGGCGAAACGCCCCAAACATTCCGTCCTCCGGCCACCGAACGGGAGAGTCAGCTGCCTGCGCTGCGGGCTATCGCCGTGGGTACGCCCGGCGCCCTGCTTGCCCGGCGCGCCGACATTGCGGCGGCGGAGCGGGAGCTGGCCGCGGCCACCGCCCGGATTGGCGTTGAAACAGCGGATCTCTACCCGCACGTTGAGGCGCGAGGCTCGATCGGACTGGTCGCCGGCAATCTCGATGCGATAAATGGCGCCGGCGTGCTGTCCGGCTTCATCGCGCCAATCATTCGTTGGTCATTTCTTGATATCGGCCGCGTGCGCGCCCGGATCGCCGCCAGCGAGGCGCAGGCGCGACAGGCGTTATTGATTTATGACCAGACGGTGCTGCGTGCGCTGCGTGAAACGGATGATGCCTTCAAAGCCTACGTCGAAGCGGCCGACCTGCTTGCGCTGCGGTTGCTCGAAGCGGCGTCGAACCGCGAAGCGGCGAGGCTCTCCCGGCTGCGCTTTGCGGCGGGTCAGGGCATTTACCTGGAGGTTCTCGAAGCCGAACGGGCCGACTTCAGCAGTCGGCGGGCTGTGGCGCACGCACGCACCCGGCAACGGCTTGCCGTGGTGAGCATCTATAAAGCGCTCGGTGGTGGCTGGGAAGTGTGCGCAACGGCGATGAGCGACTGCCGCGGCGCAGGTAATTCGTCCATAGCGAAAAAAGTTGACGGTAAACCTTGACCTTCCCGCGATGGGAAGCTCTAGCCTTTTGATACCCGTTACTCTTTTAAGGGCTCGTAACATGAACGCATCCAATACCCACTTACCTCAGCCTTCGTCCGCGCGTCTGAGCCTGCCGGTTGCAGGCATGACGTGCGCCTCGTGCGTCGGGCGCGTCGAGCGTGCCTTGAGCGCGATTCAGGGCGTACAGGCGGCCACGGTCAATCTCGCGACCGAACGCGCCGACATCACGTTCAACGGACAGGCCGATCCGCAGGCCGCCGTTCGCGCTATTGAAGGCGCCGGCTATACGGTGCGAGAGGAAACCGTCGAACTGGCGATCGAAAACATGACCTGCGCCTCCTGTGTCGGCCGGGTGGAGAAAGCGTTGGCCCAGGTTGCCGGCGTGATCGAGGCCAATGTCAACCTGGCGACCGAACGCGCGCGGGTGCGCTATCTCGCCGGCACCGTATCCGCAGGCGATCTGGAAGCCGCCGTCACCCGTGCCGGCTATACGTCTCGTCGCTTGACGGCGGATAGCGCCAGCGCGGACGACCAGGCCGCCGAACAGCGCGAAAACGAGGCGCGCGCGTTGCGGCGCGCCCTGTTCGGCGCCGCCCTGTTTACCCTGCCGGTATTCCTGTTGGAAATGGGCTCGCACCTCATTCCCGCCATACATGAGTGGGTCATGCAGGTGTTGGGCGCGCAGACGAGCTGGTATATCCAGTTTGTCCTCACCACCTTGGTTTTATTTGGCCCCGGCCTGCGCTTCTTCCGCAAAGGCGTTCCGGCGCTGCTGCGCGGCGCTCCCGATATGAACTCGCTGGTTGCGGTCGGCACGGCGGCGGCTTACGGCTATTCGCTGGTCGCCACCTTCGCCCCCGAGGTGTTGCCGCAGGGCACCGCCAACGTCTATTTCGAGGCCGCCGCCGTCATCGTCACGCTGATCCTGCTCGGACGCGTGCTGGAGGCACGCGCCAAGGGGCGCACCTCGCAGGCCATCAAACGGCTCGTCGGCCTTCAACCCAAGGTCGCGCGCGTCCAGCGGCATGGCGGAACGGTCGAAATCCCTCTCGAGCAGGTGGTTACCGGCGATGTGGTGTTCGTCCGGCCGGGGGAGAAAATCGCGGTGGATGGCGAGGTCATCGAAGGCGCGTCTTATGTCGATGAAAGCATGATCACCGGTGAACCGGTGCCGGTCGAGAAAATCGTGGGGGCCGACGTGGTCGGCGGCACCATCAACAAAACCGGCGCGTTCAGTTTCCGGGCGACAAAAGTCGGCGCGAATACCGTCCTGGCGCAAATCATCCGACTGGTGGAAGAAGCGCAGGGTTCCAAGCTGCCGATTCAGGCGTTGGTCGATAAGGTCACCATGTGGTTCGTTCCTGCGGTGATGGCCGCTGCGGCGCTGACGTTCCTGGTCTGGCTGGTCCTCGGCCCCACCCCGGCGCTGACGTTCGCACTGGTCAATGCGGTCGCGGTGCTGATCATCGCCTGCCCTTGCGCCATGGGGCTTGCGACGCCAACCTCGATCATGGTCGGCACCGGGCGCGCCGCCGAACTGGGCGTATTGTTCCGCAAAGGTGAGGCTCTGCAGGCGCTGCGCGATGTCAGCGTTATCGCTCTCGATAAAACCGGTACGCTGACCAAAGGCCGCCCGGAGCTGACCGACCTCGAACCCGCAGAGGGCTTCGACTATGACGAGGTGTTGGCCCTGGTCGCCGCGGTCGAGACGCGATCCGAACACCCCATCGCCGAAGCGATCGTCGCGGCGGCAAAACAGCGTGATCTCACGCTCGCCATCGTCGACAGTTTTGATGCCGTACCGGGTTTCGGCGTCTCGGCCAACCTCGGCGGCCGGGCGGTTTCCGTCGGCGCGGATCGCTTCATGACACAACTCGGGCTTGATGTGACAAGTTTTCGGTCCGTCGCCGAACGCCTCGGCGCCCAAGGGAAAAGCCCGCTTTATGCCGCCATCGACGGCCGTTTGGCTGCGGTGATCGCCGTTGCCGATCCGATTAAGGAAACATCGCCGGAAGCCATCGCGACATTGCATGCGCTCGGGCTCAAGGTTGCGATGATCACCGGCGACAACGCCGCAACGGCGGCGGCGATCGCCCGGCAACTGGGGATTGATGAAATCGCGGCCGAAGTGCTCCCCGAGGGCAAGGTGGCGGCGTTGAAATCCTTCCGCAGTAGCGGCGCGAAAGTCGCCTTCATCGGCGACGGCATCAACGATGCGCCTGCGCTGGCGGAAGCGGACGTTGGGTTGGCTATCGGCACAGGCACCGATGTGGCGATAGAAGCGGCCGACGTGGTGTTGATGTCGGGCGATCTGCGCGGCGTAGCGAACGCCATTGCGCTCAGCCAGGCGACGATCCGCAACATCCAGCAGAACCTGTTTTGGGCCTTCGCCTACAACGCCATACTGATCCCGGTGGCGGCGGGCCTGCTCTATCCGTTGAACGGCACGTTGCTTTCACCGATCTTCGCCGCCGCCGCGATGGCGCTTTCCAGCGTCTTCGTTCTTGGCAATGCGCTGCGGCTAAAACGTTTTCACGCGCCGATGGCCGTCGAGAGCCGCGCTGCAGCGGTGGCAGAAGCAGCGCACCCCACCGGGATATCGGCATCATCGTAACAGGAGGACAGGATGAATATCGGACAAGCCGCCAAATTATCCGGCGTTTCGGCGAAGATGATTCGCTATTACGAGCAAATAGGCCTGATCCCGAGAGCGGCTCGCTCCGATGCGGGATATCGCCACTACGGTATGCCTGAGGTGCATAGCCTGCGTTTTATCCGGCGTTCACGCGACCTGGGTTTTTCCGTTGAACAGATATCTGCATTGCTGCTGCTGTGGCACGACCGCGAACGCGCCAGCGCTGATGTTAAAGCCGTAGCGCTGTCGCATATCGCAGTGCTGAAAACCAAGATTGCTGAACTGCAGTCGATGGCGCAAACGCTGGAACGCCTTGCCGGCCATTGCCGCGGCAATGCGCGCCCCGACTGCCCTATTCTGGCCGATTTGGCGGAGCCGGAAACCGCCGCCATACCGCGCCAAACGCCGCGTTTCGGGTTGATGCGCGAGCCGAAACCACGGCGGCTGCGTGAATCGCCGTAAAAAGAGTTTGACCCTGCCATGCTGGCAAGCTTTACCGTTATCAAACACCGTAATCGACGAGGAGAGTAAAATGATTCGTTTTCATATTCCAACCATGACCTGCGGCGGCTGCGCCAAATCCGTCACCCGGACGCTGCTGAGCGTTGACCCGCAGGCTCACATTCAAACCGAGCCGGCCAAACGGGAAGTGCTCATCGAGAGTCTGTTGCACAGCGATACCTTCATCGCCGCGCTGGACGAAGCCGGTTTTCCTCCGGCCGAGGCGGATTAAGCGCTGCATCAGGCTTAGCGCAATTGTTCGATCAGAAAATGGATGTCGTACAGCCAGCGTTTGGCGCGCGCGGAGCGCACCAGCATAGACACGCACAGCGGCCGAGTGTGTTCTTTACAGGCGGAGGGAGAAAACCAGCGCCCGGTATTGCTCGGCGGCTGGAAATACAGCTCGTGGTTATAGTTGCCGCTGTCGACGCCGAAGGTGTCGAAGTAGCGGCGCATCAGCGTGTTGGAGTCGCTGAACGACAGATTGAGCACGGTATTAATCTCGGTTTCCGGGGTGATGGCCACGCCCTTCTGCAGCCGCCCTGATGCGTTGAAGGCGGCGATAAGCGCGATGACCTGTTGCTGAATGTCTTCTGCCATGACGACCTCGAGCCGATATGAAGAAAAAGTGAGTGCAATTATCTGTCTGACTCTGCCCGCCGCGGCGAGTTCGGGCCGCCGCGCGGGTTTTCCGTTTCTTTACACTTTCCATAAAAAACGCGCGCAGCCAAACGCTCGGCGCGCGCGGTCGAAGGTTAGCGGCTGAGCGTCGTCTTGTCGGCGATGACGCCATCCCCCTGGCGCTCGGCGGCAACCCCGCCGCCCAACACTTTATACAGGGTCGCCTGATTGTCGTACGCCGTCTGCTGCGCGGCGATCAGCGACTGCTGCGCCGTATACAGCGTGCGCTGCGCGTCCAGCACGGTCAGATAGCTGTCCACGCCCTGGCGGTAGCGCAGTTCGGCCAGACGATAATATTGCTGCGCCGCCGCCACATAGCCGGTTTGCGCCGCCAGCTGTTCCCGCAGCGTGGCTTTGCGCGCCAGCGCGTCGGCGGTTTCCTGAAATGCCGTCTGCACCGCTTTCTCATAGGTGGCGACATACAGATCTCTCTGCGCTTTGCTGTAGTTCAGTTGCGACGTGTTATAGCCGCCGCTGAAAATCGGCAGGCTGATGCTCGGGGCGAATGACCAAACGCCCGCGCCGTGGCTGAACAGCGACGAGAGTTCACCGCTGCCCACCCCGCCGCTGGCGGTCAGGCTGATCGACGGGAAGAACGCCGCCCGCGCCGAGCCGATATTGGCGTTGGCGGATTTCAGGTTATGCTCCGCCTGCAGTACGTCCGGCCGCGTCAGCAGCACCTGCGAAGAAACCCCGGCCGGCAGGTCGCGCATGATCCCGCCCAACGCGTCGATGCCGCCGGGCAGCAGGTTTTCCGGCACGCTTTGCCCCACCGCTAAATCCAGCGCGTTTTTCGCCTGCGCGGCGCTGGTCGCATAGCTGGCGGCGTCCGATCGCGCCTGTTGATAAACGGTCTCCGCCGACGCCACGTCGACCAGCGACGAGATGCCGTGCTGCTGGTTCTTGCGTGTCACCTCCAGCGACCGTTTGGCGCTTTCCATCGTCTGCTGCGCCACCGCCAGATTGCTGCGCTCGGCCGCCACCGCCACCCAGTCGGTGACGATGTCGGCGATCAACGTCAGGCGGGTGCTTTTCGCCGCCTCCGAGTTCGCCAGATAGGTTTCGAACGCCGCCCGCGACAGGCTGGCGTTTTTGCCGAACAGATCCAGCTCAAAGGCGCTGACGCCGGCCTGCGCTTCGTAACTCTGGCTGATGGCGGTGGCATTGCCGTTGCCGGTCAGCGAACGCCCGCGACTGCCGTCTGCGGTGGCGTTGATCGTCGGCAACAGCGCTGCCCGCTGCTCACCGTACAGCGCGCGCGCCGAGGCGATATTGGCGATCGCCTCGCGCAGATCGCGGCTGCTGCTCAGCCCCATCGCCACCACCTGGCGCAGCCTGGCGTCCTGCACATAGTCGCGCCAGGCGACGTCCGGGTAGCTCAACGCCTGCTTGCCGGCGGCCTCGCCCTGCGGCAGGTTGGCGGGCACCGGCGCCGCCGGGCGCTGGTAGTGCGGATCCAGCGACAGACACCCGCTCAGCAGCAGCGGTAAAGTTAACATCATGACTCGTTGCAACACGTTATTCTCCTGCCTGCGACGGCGAGTTGGCGGGCCGACGGGTAAACATGCGGCGCACCAGCACATAAAACAGCGGGACGAAAAAGATCGCCAATGCGGTGGCGGTAAGAGTGCCGCCGATAATGCCGGTACCGATGGCGATGCGGCTGTTGGCGCCGGCGCCGCTGGATACCGCCAGCGGCAGCACCCCGGCGGTAAACGCCAGCGAGGTCATCAGGATCGGCCGCAGGCGCATGCGCGCCGCGTGAACCGCCGCGCCAATCAGCGTTTCACCGCGCTGGTGCATTTCCTCGGCGAACTCGACGATCAGAATGGCGTTTTTTGCCGACAAACCGACGATGGTCAGCAGCGCCACCTGGAAGTAGATATCGTTCTCCAGCCCGCGCAGCGTGATCGCAAGCAGCGAACCGACGATGCCCATCGGCACCACCAACATCACCGCAAACGGAATCGACCAGCTCTCATACAGCGCCGCCAGGCACAGGAACACCACGATGAGCGAAATGGCGTACAGCGACGATGCCTGGCCGCTGGTCAGCCGCTCCTGATAGGAGAGCCCGCTCCAGGAATAGCTGCTGCCGGCGGAGAACTTCGCCGCCAGTTTCTCCATCTCGCTCATCGCCGTGCCGGAACTGACGCCGGCGGCGCCCTGCCCGGTGATCTCGAACGACGACAGCCCGTTATAGCGCGACAGGTTTTCCGGGCCGTAGATCCAGTGTGAGGACGCAAAAGCGGAGAACGGCGTCATGCTGCTGTCGCCCGCTGCGTTGGTGCCGCGCACAAACCATTTGTCGAGATCTTCCGGCTTGGCGCGATACGCTACGTCGCCCTGCATATAGACTTTTTTCACCCGGTTGCGATCGATAAAGTCGTTGACGTAGGTGCTGCCGAACGCGCTGCTAAGCGTGCTGTTGACGTCGCCGGCGCTCAGGCCGAGCGCCTGCAGTTTGCCGCTGTCGATCTCCACCTGCAGCTGCGGCGTGTCCGGCAAGGTGTTGGCGCGCACCGCCAACAGCGACGGATTGCCGGCGGCGGCGGCGACGATCTGATCGCGCATCGCCTGCAGCTCGGCGCGGGTGGTCGCCCCTTTGGCCTGCAGCTCGAAGGTGAAGCCATCGGACTGACCGAAGCCGTCGATCGCCGGCGGGCTCATGGAGAACACCTGGGCGTCGCGCAGCGAGGCGAAGTGCGCCATGGCGCGTTTGGCGATGGCGTCGGCGGTGTTTTCGCTGCCGCCGCGTTGGCTCCAGTCTTTGAGGCTGACGAACGCCATGCCGGCGTTTTGCCCGCTGCCGCTGAAACCGAAGCCGTTGATGGTGAAAATAGTGCTGACGTTGGCCTTTTCCTGCTCGAGGAAATAGGCGGTGACCGCCTCGCTCACCGCCGAGGTGCGGGCATTGGTGGCGCCGGCCGGCAAGGTGTACTGCACCATCACCGAACCCTGATCCTCATTGGGCAGGAAACCGGTCGGCAAACGCAGATACATCACGGCGGTGGCGATCAGCAGCAGGCCGTACAGCAGCAGATAGCGCGTCGGCCGGTGGATCACCCCGCCGACCTTGTCGGCGTACTTCTCCTGCAGCCGGTTATAACCGCGGTTGAATTTACCCAGCAGCCCTTTGTCGGTCTGTTCTTCATGCGACGCTTTCAGCAGCGTGGCGCACAGCGCCGGCGCCAGCGTCAACGCCAGCACCACCGACAGCACCATCGAGGAGACGACGGTGATCGAGAACTGGCGGTAGATCACCCCGGTGGAACCACCGAAGAACGCCATCGGCAGAAACACCGCCGACAGCACCAGCGCGATGCCGACCAGCGCGCCGGTGATTTCGCGCATCGATTTCTCCGTCGCCTCGCGCGGCGGCAGCTTATCTTCACGCATCACGCGTTCGACGTTTTCCACCACCACGATGGCGTCGTCCACCAACAGCCCGATCGCCAATACCATGCCGAACAGCGTCAGGGTATTGATCGAGTAGCCGAACGCCGCCAGCACGCCGAAGGTGCCCAGCAACACCACCGGCACGGTGATGGTCGGGATCAGCGTGGTGCGCAGGTTTTGCAGGAACACGAACATCACCACCACTACCAGGACCACCGCTTCGAACAGCGTTTTCACCACCTCCTCGATCGAGATGTTGATGAAGTCAGTGCTGTCTTTCGGGTAGGCCACCTTATAACCCTGCGGCATCGCGCTTTGGTATTCCGCCACCTTGGCCTTTACCAGCTTGGCGGTGCTCAGGGCGTTGGCGCCCGCCGCCAGCTTGACCGCGATCCCCGCCGCCGGGTGGCCGTTGAGGTGCGCGCTGGCGGAGTAGTCTTCGTTGCCCAGTTCAACCCGCGCCACGTCGCCCAGCCGCACCAGCGCACCGCTGCTGTCGCTTTTCAGTATGATATTGCGGAACTGTTCCGGCGTTTGCAGCCGCGACTGCGCCTTCACCGTGGCGGTCAGCTGCTGGTCGGCGGCGGCCGGCAGATCGCCTACCTTGCCGGCGGACACCTGGGTGTTTTGCGCCTCGATCGCCGTCTGCACGTCGGAAGGCATCAGCGCATAGCTCGCCAGCCTGGTCGGATCCAGCCAGATGCGCATCGCGTATTCCGAGCCGAACACCTGCACGTCCCCCACGCCCTCGATGCGCGACAGCGGATCCTGCAGGTTGCTGACCAGATAGTCGGAAATGTCGGCCATCGTCGCCTTGTCGGTCTCGTCATACAGCCCGACGATCAGCAGAAAGCTGCTCTGGGATTTCTTGACCGTCACGCCTTGGGCGGTGACCGCGCTCGGCAAGCGGCTTTCCGCCTGCTGAACTTTGTTTTGCACCTGCACCTGCGCGATATCCGGATCGGTGCCCTGATCAAAGGTGACGTCGATGCTGACCGAGCCGCTGGAGCTGCTGGTTGAAGAGAAATACAGCAGGCCATCCAGCCCGGTGAGCTGCTGCTCTATCACCTGGGTGACGCTGTTTTCCAGCGTTTCCGCGTCCGCGCCCGGATAAGTGGCGGAGATGGAAATCTGCGGCGGTGACACGTCCGGGTACTGTGAGATGGGCAACGAATTGATCGACATCAGGCCGCACAGCATGATGATGATGGCGATCACCCAGGCGAACACCGGGCGGCGGATAAAGAACTGCGCCATATCACTGCTCCCCGCGTTGGGCTTTGTCGAGCGAGACGGCGACCGGCTTCACCGCCGCGCCGATCGTCACCTTGCTGGTGCCTTCGACGATCAGGCGATCGCCTTCATTCAACCCGCTGCCGATCAGCCAGTTGCTGCCCACCACCCGTTCGGCGGTGACGGTGCGCTGCGCCACTTTATTTTGCTCGTCGACCACCAACGCGGTGGCTTCGCCCTTGGCGTTGCGGGTGATGCCCTGCTGCGGCGCCAGAATGGCTTTGGGATCGACGCCGTTATCCACCGTGGCATGGACATACATGCCGGGCAACAGCTCATGTTCGGGGTTGGGGAACACCGCGCGCAGCGTGACCGAACCGGTAGCCTCATCCACCGCCACCTCGGTCAGCTCCAGCTTGCCGGCATGGGCATAAGACGTGCCGTCCTCCAGCTTGATGGCGACCGGCGTGACCGCGCCGCGCTGTAACGCCGCCTGCTGGCGCCGCAGTTTAAGCAGTTGGGCGCTGGACTGGGTAAGGTCGACATAGATAGGATCCAGCGCGCGGATGGTGGTCAACGCATCGCTTTGGCCGGCGGTCACCAACGCGCCCGGCGTCACGGATGAGATGCCGATGCGCCCGGCGATCGGCGCACGCACCTGGGTATAGCCGAGATTGATGCGCGCCGTCTCCAGCGCCGCCTGATACTGCGCCACCGACGCCACGGCCTGCAGATACGCGGCTTTGGCGTCGTCTGCGTCCTGTTTGGAAACGCCGTTTTCTTTCACCAGCGCCGCATAGCGCTGCGATTTGAGCCGGGTGGATTGCACCGTAGCCTGGGCGTTTTTCAACTGGGCGGCGGCCTGATCGTAGCTGGCCTGATAGCTGGCGGGGTCAATTTGATACAATACCTGCCCGGCTTTCACCTCGGCCCCTTCGGTAAACAGCCGCTGCTTGATGATGCCGTCGACCTGCGGCCTCACGTCGGAGGTCATGGTGGCGTTGACCCGGCCGGTCAGCTCGCTGCTCAGGGTCACCGACTGGCCGCGCAGCGTGACCACGCCGACCTCCCGTTCACCGCCTGCGCCCGTCGGCGCGCCGGCGTTTTGCCCATCGCAGCCGGCCAGCAACAGCGACAGCCCCAGCGCTAAAAGCGTTTTCCTCTGCATTGCAATACGATCCTATTGAGAATGACTATTCTCAATATATCGAATGCCGCAATGCGCTTCTGAAAGGGTTGCGTAAGGATTGCGTAAAATCTTTTCGGGCTGGAAAACGCGCAGCGCGGTGGGTTTACCCTAATCTGCGCGCAAGCGTCAGCGCCAAAACCGTGGCGATGCTGATACCCGCCGCTCCCAGGAAAACGGCGGATGAACTGCCGGGAATGAACGCCATAAAGGATGACAAGAACTGGCCGGAGAAAATCGCCATCGATAAATAGGCCAGATTTCGCCCCCGGGTGCGGGGGGAGCTTTGTTCTACGGTCATATGATTAACCAACGGCACCGAGAAGCCGAACCCGCATCCCATCAGAATGCCGCCGGCAACAAATGCCGCAGTGTCGTGCGCAGAGGCGAAGAGCAGATGCGCTGCGGCATAACAGACAAACGCCGCGCCAAGCGCGCCGTTGTCTCTGAGTAAAGCCACCAACCTGGGCATCAGCGCGGCGGCAAAAACGGCGATAAGCGAGATAAACGACAGGAAGTATCCCGTTTGCGCCGCCCCGATATTCATGTGGTGGAAATGCTGCGGGATGACAATGATCCCGGTGAAGAAGCAGATCATGGAAAGCACAGCGGAAAAATAGACCGCGGTTAATCTGCCGGCGCCGGTGGAAATGGCATCACCGCGCTGAACGTTGTCTGATTCGCCCACATCGGACTGGGGTTTGGGCACAAACAGCAACTGCATCGCCAGCAACACCCAGGCGACAAGATACAACAGGAAGGGCCAGCGCCAGCCGAGCGTCGCCAACAGTCCGCCGATAAACAGAAAGATGACGCCGCCCAGCTCGATCGACATGCCTTGCGAAGCGATCATTTTCAAGCGCGCCTGCCCACTGTAAAAAGCAGAAATCAGACCGGTGCCGGCTGACATCACGATCGCCGTGGCGCCGCCAAGCAGCAGGCGGTCGAGCATCACCGGCCAAAAGCCGCGAAGCAACAGCCCCCCCGCCCCAAGCAGGCCATACAACAACAGCCCCCAGCTGAGCGCCGCGTAAGCGCCCGCCTTGTCAATAAAACGTCCGGCAAAGGGGCCAAATATCACCACGCCCAACGACGGCACGGTGACCAGCCAACTGGCCGCGGAAGGCGTGCCCAACTGGCTCGCGATCTCCGTCAAACCGGGAACGATCACGCAACCGACCATGATCGTCAGACAGGCCACGGCCAAGAGCGTAAACGCCGCCATTTTTCTTAATTCACGCATAGAGAGCCTCACTAAGGTGTCCGTTATATGGATTCAATATCCATTATTTGGACGGTATTCTTGAGGCTTCTGCCCAACATGTCAACGCGCAAACTGTAAACCGAATGTCAATCCTACCCTGCCAACGTCGGCAACCCTCCAGTTATTACCTGCAATGGCTGGCAGGCGCTTTTTGGCAATCCATGCGCTTTGTCACTCAATGAGCGTTGACATCGCCCACATCCGGCAACAGAATAATAACCATTATTCGGATGAATGATCCATCATGCGGATAATTCAGAATCAATATCAACCACACCACATCTCGCTGCCGTCAAGTCGGCGACAACCTAAGTGAGGATCTCATGAGTAAAGAAATTTCACGTCGTAATATCATCAAGCGCATTCCGCTGTTGGCTGGCGGCGCCTTGCTTTCTCAATCCCTGCTGTCTTCCGCCATGGCGGCGCCATCATCCGCCCTACCGGCGGCGGCGCGGAAAGGCGCGTTTACTGATGCAGGCGCATCGCTCGATAAGTCATTGATTTCCTACTATCAGGTGCCGATGCAGAAACGCTTGAAGATCAATGAGAAAGGCATTCAGGGCAAGCCCTACGCCGAGTTCTTCGACAGCAATCTGGATGCGCCCGTAGAGATGATCCGCGCGCTGGAACAGGGGCCGTTGGCAAAAGAACACATCCTTCAACCCACGAAAGCGGGCCTGAAAACCCTATTGGAACGTTTTGACGAGTTTCCGGTATCGGGTTACGCCGTCGTTGAGGATGGCGGCCCCTGCGCCTATGCGCAAAGCCGCCATATTTTTCCGGGCGTGACCACGGAGATGTTCAAGTGGTGGTTCTGCTGGCACCCGATCGAGAGCGAACGCTATTATCTGTGGTTCCCGCATGCTCATATCCACAACTCGGTTGTCGATCCCAAGCGTCTGGCGGATACCCGTCTGTCCTACGCTGAGCGGCTGTACGGCAACCCGAACCACATTACCGAGTACATTGGCGATAACTATCTTGACGGCGTTATCCATTTTAATGCGCCGGAAAGCTTCGGCGTCGAGAGCGAGTTGCTCAAAAAGCATCGCTTTACCTTTAACGCCAGCGGCATCATCACGCCTTATGATGCGCAATCAACGCCGCTGGTGTTGATGATTCATCTGGGTCGCGACACGCCGCAAGGGATGGAAATGGTCAACCGTTACTGGATCGGCACGCATGAATCCTGGGATAGATTCGATAAGTTCCCGGACGGCGGAAAACGCTCCCGCGAATACATCACAAAAGCGGGGATGACGAAAGCGTCGCTGGAAGGCTTTGCTTATGAAATGGCCGTCCACGATATGACGGAGTTTTCTTCGCTCGGCCGTTTCCTGCCTGAAATTTATGCCCGGTTCGGCAACAGCTGACTGCCGCCTTCCCCTCGCCAACGCAGCGCCGGGGGCGAGGCATGCTTGCCCATGCGGCGTTTAGCGCCTGCCGGGCCAAACGCCCCGGCTTGTTATGCCAGCATCGCCTCGATTTCCGCTTTGCACTGCATCAGCGAACCGAGCAGATGGTCAAACTTTTCCTCGAAGCGCATGGCCGGAACCGCAATGGATATGGCGTAAAGCTCGTTGACGCCGATATTGAGATAAACGCCGACGCCACAGACGCCGCGAGCGTGCTCTTCGCGATCGATGGCGTAACGACGGATCCTGGTTTCCCGAATGTCCTCCAGTACGGATGAGACGGTTCTGAGGGTATTATCCGTTCTGACATCCGGCTGGCCGCCAAGCAGATCCGCAATCTTTTCGTCAGGCAGCTCGGCCAGAATGGCTTTGCCATGCGCCGTGCAGTGACACGGAAAGGCGGTGCCAACGGCTGATACGACGCGAAGTTCCTGATCGGAAACAAACTGGCCTACCGATACCGCGTGGCTGCCGCGGTAAACGCACAAATCGACGGTTTCACGCGTGCGGCGGCCCAGCGTTTCCATCGCCGGTTTTGCAAGGGTGATCACATCCGTATGCGCGGAAGCCGCCAGGCGGGCGAGCGCCGGTCCTAATTGAACGCCGCCGCTGCCCATGATGAGCAGCTGTTGCGATTCAAGCGAGGTGACCAAACGGTGTACGGTGGTGCGCGGCAGCCCCGTTTCCCGGGACAATTGAGAGATGGTCATGCCCTTCGGTTGAGTTTCCAGCGCCCGCAGCAGGGTGGCGGCCCGGGCAATCACCTGTGAGCCGCTATTATCCGCGTCATTACTCATCGTGATGTTCCACATTGAATGGGGTCAGGGACGAAAGAATATCACAGGTTGTCCACATATTGGATAGGTGGACAAGATCCATGGAAAATCCCCCGCCTACCTGCCTCATCACAGATACCAGGAATTTTTAGAGCAACACAGTGAGATAAAAGCAATAGCTCCCCCCCATGATATTCAGGATGGCAGTCTGCCCATGCTTCATCATCGCGCAGGCGCCTACGCCAACAGCCTCGCGTGCCTACGGCTTTTTACGGCTTCGCCAATCTGAACACCGTTTTGGTGTGCCAATAGTAGTCGATCGCCGCCGTGATATTCGGCATCCAACCGTCCGGCTCATAGGGCACGAAGCCGGAAAAACCCAGCCTGCGGGCAGAGACCTGGAACCCCGCGCCGGAGAAAATGCGCGCATAGTCGTCCAGCGAGCGATCCTGCACCACGGTATGCGTCTGTTCAGCGACCCTTGCGCGCCATTGCGGCCACAGCGGGTTGTCGGTGTGGCAACCGGTCACCGCATAGTAAACGCCGCCCGGTTTCAGCGCCCGCAGCATATCGGCGGCATGCTGCGCGATATCTTCGATCAGGTAGATGACTTCATGGCTGAAAGCGATATCGAAATGGTCATCCCAGCCTGTCAGCCGCGTGTCGGTTTGATAACCGATCGGCAGGTTTCCTTTCAGGCGATTGGCGTGTTCGACGGACTGGCGGGCGATATCGACGCCTAGCCCTTCACGAAATGGCCGGATTTGGTGCAACAGACGCAGAAAACCGCCCTGATTGCAGCCGAAGTCCAGCACCCTGACGCCGGACAGTTCGTGTTCCGGCACCAGAGTTAGCAGATGCCGCCAGATAGGCGCATGGCCTTCGGCCATGGCCTGCTCTGCGTGCGGATCGCGATACCAGGTGGGAATGCTCAAGGATAAGTCGTTCATGATGGCCTCCTTATGTTTCCACTCAGCCAACCACAGCCTATGGCGACAAACAACCGTGCGCGCATTTTTTGAACATTCACTGCTCTGGTTTGCCATGCACCGGCAGCTGGCTGGTCACGCAGTGAATGCCGCCGCCGCCGGCCGCGATGGCGTCGATCTCCAACTGCACCACCTTGCGCTGCGGATAGAGCGCCGTCAGCAGCTCAAACGCCGCTTTATCCGCCTGCGGATCGCCAAACTCAGGGGCGATCACCGCGCCGTTGATCACGAAATAGTTGATGTAGCCCGCCGCAAAATCGGGATTGTGGCGGCTGAAACGACTGTCGCGCGGCGCCAGCGGCGGCGAAAGCGTATGCACCTGCAGCTTGCGGCCGTCGGCGTCGGTCGCTGCCTTGAGGATCGCCAGATGCGCCTGGGTAACCGCATGATCATAAGAGGCCGGATCGGTGTCCAGGTTGGCCACCACCACGCCCGGCCGCACGAAACGGGCATAAAAATCGACGTGGGCATCGGTGATGTCCCGGCCTTTAATGCCCGGCAGCCAGATAATTTTGCGCAGGCCGAGCATCGCCTTCAGCTCCTGCTCCACCCGATCGCGGTTCCAGCCTGGATTACGGTTTGCATTCACCCAACTGCTCTCGGTCATGATGCCGGTGCCGCGCCCATCCACCTCAATGCCGCCGCCTTCGCCCACCAGTGCGCTGCGGCGCGGCTGAGCGACGCCGTATTTTTTGGCGGCGAACGCCGCCAGACGCGCATCCCTGGCATGCCGCTGCTTATCGCCCCAGCCGTTGAAATTGAAATCCACCGCGCCCAGCGCACCGGCGTCGTTGACGACGAAATTGGCGCCAATGTCACGCATCCAGATGTCATCCAGCTCGGTGACGACATAGCTGACGTTCTGACTGCCGCAGGTGGCCTCCGCCAGCTGCCGTTCGTGCGCGCGGCAAAATACCGTCAGCGGCTGAAACTCGGCGATGGCGCGGGCGATGCGCCCCTGCGCTGCCTGCACGTCCGTCGTGAACCCACCCCAAATCGCACGCTGCGCGCCGAAGGCGAGAAACGCCCGCAGCTGAGGTTCCCCTTCGTCGGGCATCCGCCAGGCCGGATTAAGCGCAGCTTCTGCGTGACCGCGTAATGGAAAGCCCAACGATGCCGTCAAGCCGACGCCGGCCACCGCCGAAAGCTGCTTGATGAAGGTGCGACGCGATGACATAAACGACCTCTTTTAATTAATTTAAATTCAAATGGTTAACCGAATTCTTCACTCTCCGGCACTTGAATCCCATGCTAGTCTTCCCCTGCCACCGCGACAAACGATATATTTAGTGGATATCTGATTAGACAGGCTTATCGATAATGTTAAAACACTGGCCCCCTTTGAGCGCACTGCGCGGTTTCGAAGCGGCGGCGCGCCTGGGCAGTTTTCATCAGGCCGCCGAAGAATTGCACCTGACCCAGTCGGCCATCAGCCAACAGATCCGCAGCCTCGAGGCGTTTTTGGAACAGCCGCTGTTCTTCCGCACCGGCCGCAGCGTAACGCTGACCGACGCCGGCCACGATCTGTTCAGCACCGCGCAGGTGATGCTGCAACAGTTGGCCGTCGGCATTCGCCGTTTGGATCAGTACCGCAAACCCAATCAGCTGATCGTCAACACCACCCCGGCCTTTGCCCGCCACTGGCTCGCGCCGCGGCTGGGCGAGTTCAATCAGCGGCATCCGCAGATCGATCTGTGGCTGTTCACCAGCTTTGAGCCGCCGGATATGGCGACGGACAGCATCGATCTGGCGATCCGCGACGATCTCAGCGCGCAGGCGGACTGCACCTTTAACGTTCTCTGTACCGACCGGCTCTATCCCGCCTGCCACCCCAGCCTATTGGCGCTGGCGCCGGAGCAGCGCGTGACCTTGCACGGCGAACGCGAGATGGACTGGAGCCACTGGACGGTGGCGGGCGGCGCGCACGTCGGCCAACGCGACAGCGGGCTGAACTTCTCCGATCCTGGTCTGCTGCTGGACGCCGCCTGCAACGGCCTCGGCATCGCGTTGGTCAGCCAACTGCTGGCGCAACACGCGCGCGACGTCGGGCTGCTGCAGCCGTTAACCGAGCAACGCGTGCGCGGCGCCAACTGGGCGTGGCTGCTGCACCGCGACAGCGAACACAATCCGCTCGCCCGTCACTTCTGCCAATGGCTGCAGTCGGCGCTGCCCGCCGGCGCATAACGCGTCACATCACGATTTGCTACTCTGGTCAGGCGGGCCCGCCTGACCGCTGCTACTTTCAATAAAGCGCCGCAACAGCCCGAAGAAAACGCGCTAACCTGCTGTTTCAAAATAATTAGTTGAATTCACCTGATAACTGAACATCGCTAAAAGGATCTTCTATGTCTGCCGGTTTATTGAAAACGATAGCGCTGAGCGTGACCCTTGTTTGCTCCCTTCCCGCCGCCTGTGCCGCCGATCTGACCGCCGGCGCGGTCGCCGCTCCGGATCAGTATGGCGCAAAAGTCGCCGCGCACATTCTGCAGGCCGGCGGCAACGCGGTCGACGCGGCGGTCGCCACCGCCTTTACCCTCGCGGTGACCTACCCTGAAGCCGGCAATATCGGCGGCGGCGGCTTTATGACGCTGTATGTCGACGGCAAGCCCTATTTTCTCGACTACCGCGAAGTGGCACCCAAGGCCGCCAGCAAGACCATGTATCTGAACGAGAAAGGCGAAGTGATCGAAAATCTCAGCCTGGTGGGCAGCCGCGCCGCTGGCGTGCCGGGCACCGTGCTGGGGTTGTGGGAAGCGCACAAGCGTTTCGGCAAGCTGCCGTGGGCCGAACTGCTGACGCCGGCGATCGGCTACGCCCGGCAAGGTTTCACCGTAGCGGATCAGCAGTATCAGTACCGTGAAGACGCCAACAAGCTGTTCGCCGGTAAAACCAACTTCGGCGACTATTTCGGCGCCATGAAGCCCGGCACGGTGTTCAAACAGCCGGAGCTGGCCGCCACCCTTGAGCGCATCGCCAAATCGGGCGCCGACGATTTTTATCACGGCGAGACCGCCCGCCTGCTGGTGGCGCAAATGCAGCGCAACAAGGGGCTGATCGGCGCGGCGGATCTGGCCGACTATCGGGTGAAATGGCGTGAACCGATGCGCATCAGCTGGCGCGGCAACACCGTGTATACCGCCCCGCTGCCCAGCTCCGGCGGCATTGCGTTGGCGCAGCTGCTGGGGATCAAAGAAGATCGCGCGGCCGACTTCAAGGGCGTGCCGCTCAACTCGGCGCGCTATATCCACCTGTTGGCGGAAATCGAAAAACGCGTGTTCGCCGATCGCGCCGACTACCTCGGCGACCCGGATTTCACTAACGTGCCGGAAGCGCAGCTGATCGCCCCTGATTACCTGCAAAAACGCGCCGCCGAGATCAACCCGACGGCGATCTCGCCGACCGAACGGGTGCGGCCGGGGCTGGAAAGCCACCAAACCACCCACTTTTCGATCGTCGATGCCGCCGGCAACGCGGTCAGCAATACCTATACGCTGAACTGGGACTTCGGCAGCGGCGTGGTGGTCAAGGACGCCGGCTTCCTGCTTAACGACGAGATGGACGACTTCAGCGCCAAACCCGGCGTCGCCAATGCTTTCGGCGTGGTGGGCAGCGACGCCAACGCCATCGAGCCGGGCAAACGCATGCTCTCCTCGATGAGCCCGACCATCATCACGCGCGACGGCGACGTCACCCTGGTGATCGGCACCCCGGGCGGTTCGCGCATCTTCACCTCGATCTTCCAGGTGATCAACAACCTCTACGATTACCATCTGCCGCTGGCGCAGGCGGTGGCCGCCCAGCGCGTACACCATCAGCTGTTGCCGAAGGACACCGTATACTATGACAGCTTTGCGCCGCTGACCGGCAAACCGGCGGACGAGCTGAAGGCCATGGGCTACACCCTCGAAGACCAGGGCTGGAACATGGGGGATATTCAGGTCATCCGCATCGATGGCCGCACGCCGGAAACCGCGTCCGATCCGCGCGGCCGCGGCGTGGGCCTGGTGGTGAAAAAGTAACGCCCCGGCGGCCCGCCTCAGGTTAGACGGGCCGCTACTTCCCCGCATTGACTGCCGCTGCGCCCTTTCTTACTCATCTATACTGAAGCGACAGGCTCGCGTTTGACGACGGCGGCGTCTGCCTTCCTTCTTAGACGATAACGACAATATTAATTTTAAATCAATCACCTGCATTTATCGTAAGCGGTGTCGGAGGCAATCAATAATGGCGAAAAGACGAGCAGTACCCGGTGTCCATCCCTACGATGGGCCCGCCGGCGGTTGGGGCGCGCTGAAAGCGACGGCCATCGCCGTGCGCACACAGATGGATACCCTGGAAGCGCCGGTGACGCTGATGCGTACCAACCAGCCCGACGGGTTTGACTGCCCGGGATGTGCGTGGCCGGATAAAGAGCATCGCTCCACCTTTCAGTTTTGCGAAAACGGCGCCAAAGCGGTGACCTGGGAAGCGACCAGCAAGCGCGTGACGCCCGAATTCCTGGCGCAAAATACCGTGACCTCACTGCTGCAAAAAACCGATTATCAGTTGGAAGACTATGGCCGCCTGACCACGCCCCTGTTTTATGACGCCGGGACGGACACCCTGCGCCCGCTGGCCTGGGACGAGGCGTTCCAACGCATCGCCGCCGTCTTGCAGACGCTGCCGCCGGAACAGGTGGAATTTTATACCTCCGGCCGGGCGTCCAATGAGGCGGCCTACCTGTTCCAGCTGTTTGCGCGTGAATTTGGCAGCAATAACTTTCCCGACTGCTCCAACATGTGCCATGAGCCGACCAGCGTTGGCCTGCCGCAATCGATCGGCATCGGTAAAGGCACCGTCTCGCTGGACGACTTTGACAGCGCGGAGCTGGTTATTTCCATCGGGCACAACCCGGGCACCAACCACCCGCGCATGATGGGCACGCTGCATGAGCTGGCGCGCAAAAAAGTGCCGATCATTGTGTTTAACCCGCTGCGCGAGCGGGCGCTCGAACGTTTCACCGATCCGCAAAACGTCATCGAAATGGCGACCTACAGTTCGACCCCGATCGCTTCAACCTACTATCAGGTCGAAGCCGGCGGCGATGCTGCGGCGCTCAAAGGCATCGCCAAAGCGTTGCTGCAGTTGGATGATGAGCATGGCAATGCGCTGGATCACGCCTTTATTGCCGAGCACACTGAAGGGTTTACGGCTTTCGACGCCGATCTGCGGACCACCCGTTGGGAAGCCATTGAGGCGGAAAGCGGTCTGACGCGTCAGGATCTGGAACAGGTCGCCGCCGCTTACGCGAAATCCAACGCCACCATCGTGACCTACGGCATGGGCATTACGCAGCACAATAAAGGGACGGCCAACGTGCGCCTGATCGCTGACCTGCTGCTGCTGCGCGGCAACATTGGCAAACCGGGCGCCGGCATTTGCCCGCTGCGCGGCCACTCTAACGTGCAGGGCAACCGCACCGTCGGCATCACCGAAAAACCCTCGGCCGAATTTTTGGCGAAGCTGGAAACGGTGTTTGGCTTCACGCCGCCCAAAGCCCACGGTCACGATGCCGTGAAATGCATGCAGGCGATGATCGACGGCGCTTCGAAAGCGTTGATCTGCCTGGGCGGCAACTTCGCCGTGGCGCTGCCGGATCCCGAGCAGAGCTTCCCGGCGATGAAAGCACTGGAGTTAAGCGTACATATCGGCACCAAACTCAATCGTAGCCATCTGTTGGTGGCGAAAGAAACCCTCATTCTGCCCTGCCTGGGCCGTACCGAGCTGGATCTGCAGGCCGGCGGACGGCAATCGGTGACGGTTGAGGATTCGATGTCGATGGTGCATGCCTCGTCCGGCAAATTAAAACCGGCGTCGGAGCTGTTGCGTTCGGAACCCGCCATTGTGGCCGGCATGGCCAAAACGGTGATGCCCGCCAGCAAGGTGCCCTGGGATGAGTTGGTCGAGGATTACGACGTGATCCGCGATCTGATCGAAAAAACCATCCCCGGCTTCGACGATTACAACGCGCGCATTCGTCAACCCGGCGGTTTTCGCATGCCATTGCCGCCGACAGAACGCCTGTGGCCGACGGCGACGGGCAAAGCGATGTTTTCGGTGTTCAGCGGGTTGCACGAAGACCAGATTGCGGCGGAACAAGATACGCTGCGGCTGATCACCCTGCGCAGCCACGATCAGTACAACACCACCATCTATGCCCTGGATGACCGCTATCGCGGGGTTTTCGGCAGGCGCGACGTGCTGTTTATGAATGACAGCGATCTGCAACGTTTGGGGCTGGAGCATGGCGACGTGGTCGACCTGGAAACGGCGCTGCCCGGCAGCACCCAGCGCCTGGAAGGCATCACGGTGATCGCCTACAACATCTCGGCCGGATCGGTCGGCGCCTACTACCCGGAAGCCAACGTGCTGGTGCCGTTGCATTACATCGATGAGGAGAGCGGTACGCCTTCGTACAAATCGGTGCCAATCCGCGTGAAGCTGAGATCCAAAGAGGTGCGCGCGGTCGATATCGCCTGACGGAAGCGGTTTGAGCCTTTCTCCACATGGAGAAAGGCTTCTCCCCTTTATACCTGCGCCACCAACACATTGACGTTGGCGGGGAAAACCAGCCCTTCGAGCGCATTACCGCTGTCGGATGTCACCAGATAATCGACCTCGGGCCATTTGGCCACCAGCGTCATCGCATGCCCGCGCAGCTTGTTTTCATCTGCCAGCACGATGCATTTGCGGCTCTGCGCAATCATTTTTCGCGCGATGGCCGCCTCATTGACGTTTTGATCCATCACCCCGGTCTGCACATTAACCGCGCCGGCGCCGATAATGGCGTAATCGGCGAAAAACGCTTCGATATTATTCAACGCGATCGCGCCCAGGCACGCCATTTTGGAGTCGATGAACTGCCCGCCGATCAGCACCACGTCGGTGGAGTCATTTTCCAGACAGACGTTGGCGATCAGCGGCGAGTTGGTGATGACCGTCAACTGATCCACCGTCGCCAACTGCCGAGCGAACTCCAGCGTGGTGGTGCCGAAATCCACGAACACCGTATCGCCCGGTTGGATCAGCGTCACCGCTTTCTCCGCGATGGCGCGCTTCTCAGCCTCGGCGATTTTGGCCCGCTCATTGAATTCATGCTCGAACTTGAACTGGCTGCTGACCGCGCCACCGTGGATCTTCTTGATCAGCCGATAATCTTCCAGCTTGTTAAGATCGCGCCGAATGGTTTCCTGCGAAACCTGGAATTTATCCGCCAGCTCATTCACGTAAACCCGGCCATTGGCCTGGATCAGCGCCAGTATTTCATTGCGCCTTTCCACGGAATTAGAGATATCCATTCACATTACACTCGCTGCCTTAAGTAAGAGTGACTGCTTCCGCCGAGACTCGCGGCGTTAACTGACGGAATACTACGGGTTTCAGGGCGTTAGACGCAAGCCGTAGCCGCCGTTCATCCGGCGGGTTCGATGCTGATGTGCAGCGCGTCACGCTCGCCGCCGGGCGGCAAGGCGATGTTGCGCAGCAGGATCCGCCGTTCCGGCAGGCAGCGATGCGTTTTACGGTACAGCACTTTCTCCCCCAGCCGCACCACGATCGAACCGGACACCGGCTGTTCCACGCGCATATTGATCGTGACCGTGGCGGGTTTGCCGATCAGCGCCACGTTGGCAGGCGCGGTCAGGCGGATCCGCTCGTCATGCCGCACCGGGAGGATTTGCCGCGCCGGCGGCAGCGTGCGCTGCAGCGAACGGGCAACGGCTTCGCCGACGCGCAGCCCTTCCTGATAACACTGGTCGCCCATGTCCGCCGGGTGCAGCATGTTGCCGACGGCGAAATAGGCGGCGTCGGAACAGCGGCCGAACTGATCGGTCAGCGGGCAGCCGCTCTCCGGCCGCTGCGCCAGGTGGCTCTGGCGGATCAGCGTATACTCCCCGGTGAAGCGGCCGGTGAAGATCAGGCTGTCGCAGGCGATGCGCCGTTTCTCTCCCTGGCGGTTCTCCACCTCGATGGATTCGACCCGATCGCGGCCGGCAATGTCGGTCACCCGCGAATAATAGTGAATCGGCACCCCCATCAGGCGCGCATAAAGCGCGCTCAGCCGCCAGGCGACGGGCCTGCCGCCGCTTTCAATCATGGCGACGGCGCGCACGCCGGCGTTGCGCAGCGTCCACAGCGCGGAGAAACTGACCAGCTCGGTGCCGACCACCACCGGCGCCTTGCCCGGCTGCAGCCCGCGCAAATAGACGAACTGCTGCAGCGCGCCGGCGGTCAGCACGCCCTGCGGCCGCAGGCCGCTCACCAGGCGTGGATGACGCGGCGTCTCGCGCACGCCGGTCGCCAGGATCACCCGCTGCGCTTTCAAGGTGCTGACGCCACGGCGGTCCGTGATGGTCAGCTCACCGTCTGGTTTGATGGCGAGCACCGTCACGCCGGTGCGGATCTCTACCTGCCCGGCGCGCGCCAGTATCTTATCAACATAGGTGGACCCCAGCATCGGCCGGTAAAAAGTCTGCAGCCCGAAGGTGGGATGTCGGCAGTGCCTGGGCACGCCGCCCGCCTGCTGTTCCCGCTCCAGGATCACCACATCCTCGATGCCCGCCTGCCGCAGCGCGGTCGCCGCCGCAATCCCGGCCGGCCCGGCGCCGACAATCGCCACCTGATACTCAGTTTTCATCAATGCTCCCTACGGCCAGCGTTTGGCCAAAACGATCGCCCACCATTTCCGCCACCCGGCTGCTGCAATAGAAACCGTTGCAGCGCCCCATCATCACGCGCGTGCGGCGCCGCAGCCCGCCGATGCATTCCGGCGGCACGGCGGAATCGAACGCCGCCTCTATCTCCCGCTGGGTCACCAGCTCACAATGGCAAACGATGCCGCCGTTGTCCGGGCGCGCATAATCGCGCAGCGCATAGTCGGCAAGCATCGGCATCTGCGGCCAATGCACGGTCTGCGGCGTTGTCAGCGTGAAGCACGGCGTAAAGTGGTCGCGATAAAGCTGCTCCACGTATTGCGCGATGCCGAGCGCCGCCGTCAGGCCGGTGGAGCGAATGCCCGCCACGCAGATCCACTGCCGATCGGGATAGTGCTGAATGCGGTAGTGTTTCTGTTCGGTCGCCGGGCGTAATCCGGCATAGCTGGCGGTCACACTGTAATTCGCCAGCGTGGGCAGCAGCCGGGTGCCCTGTTCGATCAGCTCGCGCATTTTGGTTTCGTCCACCGTCGCCGTCTCGCGATCCTGCTGCTCTTCGGCGGTCGGCCCGAGCAGCAAATTGCCAAAGATGGTTTTCGACAGCAGCACCCCTTTGGTGATCGCCGTCGGCACCGGCAAGATGATGGCGTTGACCTGACCGGCGGCGGCCTTGTCGAACACCAGGAACTGCCCTTTGCGCGGGCGGATTTCAAACTCGGGCTGATGGCAGAAACTTTCTACCCGGTCGCCCTGATTGCCGGCGCAGTTGATGACGATTTTGCCGTGAAACTCGCCCCGGTTGCTGGTTAGCCGCCAGCCGGTCGGCAAGCGTTCGGCGCCGGTCACCTCGGTATTGAAGCGATAGTCGCCGCCGTGTTTGACGCCCTGCGTCAGGTACGCCAGCGGCGTGCTCCAGGGATCGATCACGCTCTCTCCCGGTACCTCTACCGCCGCCAACGCGCCGGGCGCCAGTTGCGGCTCACGGCGATACAGTTCGGTGGCGTCGATCTGCGCCACGTCCAGCACGCCGTTGTCATGCGCCTGCTGCACGATCGCGGGCAGCGCCGCCAGCTGCTGCTCGTCCCACGCCACCACCAACGCGCCGGTAGGCAACAGCGGCAAATTCATCCGTTCACGGATGGCGATAAACTCCCGGTAGCCGGCCTGCATGCAATGCAGTTCCAGGCTGCCGCTCGGCGCATCGAAGCCGGTATGCAGCAGCGCGCTGTTGGCTTTGCTGGCGCCGGACAGGATATCGCCCCCCTTTTCCAACAGCAGCGTACGGGCGCCCATCAGGCAAAATTTGCGGAATACCGCACACCCGACCACACCGCCGCCAATCACGACAATGTCCCAATCCGTTTGTTCTTCCATCATGCTGATGTCCCGTTTTGATGTGATAACCACAATAAAACCACACAATAACCGCATTTGAAATGATAAAAACAACACAACTCCCAAAAAAAGGCCGCAAAAGGCGGTGATAAGCAAAAAGTATGAGGTCGATCACGCGGGGTTATTTTATCTTGTGTTTTATGTTGCTTTAATGTGTGAAATTGAAGATAGATTATTAAAACAGTCACACAACCAACACCAGGCACAATAAAAAAACAAAACCTATAAGAGAGCGAAGCAATGATGAATCAACGTTATGCCGCGATTGATCAGGGAACCACCGGCACCCGGGTCGTGGTGTTCGGCGAAGACGGCAGGCACCATTCGCCGGCCAGCATGCCGCACAAGCAGATCACCCCCAATCCGGGCTGGGTGGAACACGACGCCCTGGAGATTTTGGCGAATATCCGCCGCTGTCTCAGCCAGTGCGACATGGTGGATGCCATCGGTTTAGGGCATCAGGGCGAAAGCCTGCTGGCCTGGGACGCCGACAGCGGCCTGCCGCTGTACAACGCCATCGTTTGGCAAGATCAGCGCACCGAGCCGGAGATCCAGCGCCTGAAACGCGAAGGCGTCGAGCCGCTGGTGATGGCGAAAACCGGCCTGCCGCTCGATACCTACTTCTCCGCCAGCAAGATGGGCTGGCTGATGAACAACGCGCCAGGGGCCAGGCAGCTGGCGCAACGCGGCCGCCTGCGGCTCGGCACCATGGACGCTTTCTTCCTGTTCCACCTGTGCGGCCGGCACCTCACCGACTATAACTCGGCCTCGCGCACCTCGTTGTTCAACATTCATACCCTGCAGTGGGACGAGGAGCTGTGCCGTTTGTTCGGCGTGCCGATCGACAGCCTGCCCGAGGTCAGAGACAACATCGGCCACTTCGGCGACGTCGCGCTCAACGGCAAACCGGTGCCGCTGACGGCCTGCATCGTCGACCAGTTTGCCGGCACATACGGCCACGGCTGCCATCAACCGGGGCAGATGAAGATCACCTTCGGTACCGGCGCCTTTTTACAGGCGATCACCGGGCCGCGCCCGATCGACGCCGGCGAGTCCGGCCTGTTGCCCACGCTGTGCTGGAAGCTGCCCGGCAGCGAGCCGGTGTATGGCCTGGACGGCGGCGTTTATAACGCGGCCTCCGCCATTAACTGGGCAAGAAAGATAGGCCTGTTCAACGATTTCGATGAATTCGGCGATTTTCCGGCCCAGCCGGCCATCGCGCGCGGCCTGGCCTTTGTGCCCGCGCTCTCTGGGCTGGCCTGCCCGTACTGGGATCGCTCCGCCGCCGGGATGTGGGCCGGCCTGTCGCTGGAAACCGAACGCAAGGATCTGCTGCAGTCGATCCTCGAAGGCATCGCCATGCGTTCCGCCGAGGTGATCAACGCCATGGATAAACTGAAACCGATCGGCGACAGCATTTCGGTGGACGGCGGCCTTTCCGCCAACCGCTATTTCACGCAGTTTCTCGCCAACCTGATCCAAAAGCGCATCGTCTCTCCCGCCAATAAGGAGATCACCGCCCAAGGCGTTGCGCTGTTGGCGCGTAAAGGACTGGGGGTGGAACATCCGCTCAAGGTGCTCAACCGCTATGAAGTGACGGAACCCGCCGAGGTCGATATGGCGGTCTGGTTTGCCCGTTATCAGGAAATCATCGCGCGCTCGCGCGGCTTACGTTCATCGCAGGAGGAACACCATGGCTGAGTTCGGTAATGTCATCATCTATATCATCATGGCCGGCACCCTGATCGGCGCGTTGGCGTCGATCGTCAAGCCGGAAGGCGAGCTGGGGCGTGAGTTCGTCAACGGCATTCATGCCATCGGCCCGGTGTTTCTCGCCCAGGCGGGCATCATGGCCGCGATCCCGATCATCTCTTACCTGATCATGTACAGCATCGGCCCCTTCTTCTCGGCGCTCGGCTCAGACGCCTCGATCGCGGCGCTGGCGGTGATCGCCGTGGACATGGGCGGCTACCAGTTGGCCGACGCCATCGCCGCCAACCGCGATATGTGGATCGTCGCCATGCTGGTGGGTTACACCTCCGGCGCCAGCATCGTCTACCTGATCCCGGTCGGGCTTATCATGCTGAACCGCGACGACCATAAGTATCTGGCGTTAGGGGCCATGGCGGGTTTGATCAGCATTCCGTTTGCGGTGCTGATCGCCCTGGTGACCATCACCTTCAACAACCTGCCGGTCAGGGAGATCATCTCCACCACCTCGCCCGCCGCGCACTATCTGCAGCTGGACTTGCTGCAGGCGCTGCGGCTGCTGTCGCCGCTGTTCGCCCTGTGCTTCCTGTTGGCGCTGGGGCTGAAGCTGCGGCCGGCGGCGATGGTGAAAGGGTTCCTGATCTTCGGCAAAGCGGCGGATGCCTTTATCAAGCTGGTATTGGCGTTATGCATCATCGAACATTTCACCGGCGTGTTTAAAAAGGTATTCGGCGGCTGGGTGTTCGATCCGTTATTTGCCGACAAAGACGAATTATTCCGCGCTATCGAGATCGCCGGTTATATCGGCATTATGTTGGCGGGCACATTCCCCATTTGTTATTTATTCCAGCGCTATTGCCGCAAGCCGATGCATTTCATCGGTAAAAAGCTCGGTTTATCGGATACCGGCGCGCTGGGCTTTATTATGGTATTGGCCAATATCATCGCCGTTTATCACCTGTTCAAAGGCATGCGGGCGCGCGATAAGGTGCTGTGCGTGGCCTTCGGCATCTGCGCGCAGGCCACGTTGGGCGATCACCTGGCGTTTACCGCCAACTTCCAACCTTCGCTGGTGTTGCCGATCATGATGGGCAAAGTCCTCGGCGGCATGATCGCCGTGCTGATCGCCATAAAAATTTCGGTGCCGGAGGCTGAATTGCTGGAAAAAGAACAGACGCAAAGGCAATCGACGGCCATCGCCGCCGCCGCTCGCTGAATTTATCCCTAAGCCATAAAAATAAACGGGGCGCCGCCTCACGGGGAAACTGCGCCCTTTTTTCGTCCCTGACAACAATTATTGAGAGAACCAACGCTAATGAGAAAAATATTTTTAGCCTGCCCCTACAGCCACGCCGACGCCAACGTCGTGCAGCAACGCTTTATCGCCTGCAACGACGTCGCCGCCGCTATCGTGCGCGCCGGCAACGCCGTTTTTAGCCAGGTCAGCATGTCGCATCCGATCAATCTCTGTCTGCAAGATCTCGACAAAACCGCCATCGGCACGCTGTGGGCGCCGATCGACGCGCTGTTCATGGCGGCGATGGATGAATTGATCGTGCTCGACTTGCCGGGTTGGCAAGAGAGCGGCGGCATCAAGCGCGAGATGGATTCTTTCGCGGCGCGCGGTTGCCGCGTCAGCCTGTGGTCCGAGGTCGCTAGCGAGTTCAACTGAGGCGTGCGCCCCGCCGCTTCGCGCGACGGGGCTGCGTCCTATTTGCCGTTGGCCAATTCACCGTACACCACCTGGCCGCGGAAACCGCGCCGCACCTGCTGGAACAGCTCGCGGAACGCCGGGTAATCCTGCGCCTGGCACAGCGCTTCCTTGCCGCGAATGGCGTTCACCTGCAGGCGGTGATTGACGGTCACCTGCTGCCCATCGCGCCGCCACGCCACGCGATAGTCGCCCGCCGCATTGCGGAACTGCCTGTCTTGCGGAATGGCGATGATCGGCACGTTGGCCGGCAGCTGCAGACGGTAGGTTTCGTCGTAGCGCTGCGCGCTGCAGTAGAACGGGGTTTCGTTGCCCGGCGCCGCCGTAGTGGTATACAGCGTGCGGAACGATTTGCCGCCGGGCGGGTTGGGCAACGTCATGCCGCCCACCACGCCGAAATCGACGTAGTCGTCCGCCTTGAAGCGGAAGCGGTAACCGAACTGCTTTTTGAGATCCAGCGGATCGCTGTTCATCGCCACTTCGCCGCTGCCGTCGATGCCGGAGGCGGACATGATCGTCGCTTCGGCCTGCGCCCGGTTCTGGCGGTTGATCTGCGAGAAGTAGCCCCGCAGGTCAATCTCTTCCACTTCGCTCAGCCGGCGCTCGGTCTCCCCCTGCAGATTGCCCGCCTTGTCGAACACGAAATCGACGTTCAGCGCGCTCTTGACCGGCTGCTCGTCGCTGCCCGGCGTGCGCGCCAGTTTGGCGTCGCGCGTGAGCAGCACCGGCGCCCCCAGGTCGCCCTCCGGCAGTTGCCCGAAACGCGCCCAGGGATTGGTGGAATCGAGGTACAGTCTGAATTCCGGCACATAGGTGATGGCGTGATTAAAGCGGCCGAGCAGCGGCACGTTAGGCAGTATCGGGCCTTCATCCATGCCGATCAGCACCGGCGAGCTTTCAATGCCCTTGGCGGCGAGCAGCGCCTCCAGGATCACCACGTGATCCTTACAGTCGCCGTAGTGGTTATCGAGAATGCTCTGCGCCGAATTCGGCTCCAGCCCGCCGTTGCCCAGGTACACCGCCACGTAGCGAATGTTTTGCGCCACCCAGCGATAGAGCGCCTCCGCCTGCTCGCGCCGATCGCTGATGCCGGCGGTAATGTTGTCCGCCAGCGCCTGAATGCCCGGCGTCACCTTTGCCGCCGCGCCGGCCTTCAGCTGGTAGGCCTTGGCCAACTGCGGCCAATCGCGGTAGGTGCTGGCCATGATGGTCGGGCTGAAGGTCCAGCTGTCCGCCGCCCAGTTTTGCGCCTTCATCGGCGCGCTGCGCGAATAATGCCAGCGCCAGTGCGCCTGTCCGCCGCGGATCAGTGGCTGGTCGCCGCCCGCCACGCCGCGGGTGAAAATATGCATCGGCAGCTTGGCCGGCGCCTGCAGGGTCACTTCGGCGTCGTCGAACTGATCGAAAACGCTGAACGTCTCCCACAGGCCGAAATAGTCGGGGAAATACGGGGTGTTTTGCGTGCGGCGCAGCTCATACACCACGCGCGATCCCGGCGCCAGGTTGGAGAACACGATGACGCGCACTTTGCGGTCGGCATACAGCGGCGCCGTGGCGCTGGAGTAGCTCTCCTGGGTGTAGATGCGGTCGGGCGCCACATCGTGGCGCTGGCCGTCGGCGGTCAGCGTATAGGCGGCGACCACCTCCAGCGTTTCCATTTTCTCGCTGTAGCTCAGGCGGATCTGGCTGAATTTCTCGATCGCCGCCTTGGTCTTCAGCAGCACTTCGTAGCTTTCCGTCTTCACGTTGGTGGCGTTGGCGTTAACGCGATAATCCGCGCGATAGCGCACGAAGCTGAAATCGTTGTTGGCCGTGTCGTTCTGGCCCTGATCCGCCGCGGCGGGCGGTGCAGCGGCCAACACGGTGGCCGGGTGCGTCGCCGTCAAACCGGCGAGTAACAGTATGGAAGGAATAGCGATTTTCATCTTCGGTCCTTGAAGGGCGTTAAGCAGCGACACCGGGCCATACGTCCGTCCCGGCGTCAAAACAGGCGGGCACCCTAATATAATTGAGAATCATTTTCAATAAACGAACCGTCAACGCCCGGGTTAGCCCTGTTCGATCAGCATCACGGCGGTGGTCTCCGGCTCCAGCGCTTCGAATACATGCTCGCGATCGGCCGAGTAGCTGATGTAATCGCCGGCGTTCAGCTCCAGCGGTTGATCCGCCGGCCCCAGGCGCGCGCTCCCGCTGCTGATGATCACATGCTCAACGGTGCCGGGGGGATGCGGCCGGGAGAGTTTCACTTCACCGGGCTGCACCCGCAGCCGATAAATATCGCGTTGCGCCCCCGGTGGGCAGGTCGCCAACAGCGTGGCGGCGTAGTTGCCCTGCTCCGACAGCGCCGGCGTTCCCTCATGGGCGCGGATCACTTGCACCGGCCTGCTCGGCTGCGAAATCAGCCGGCTGACCGGCACATCCAGCGCCATCGCCAGCGCCCACAGCGTTTCCAGGCTGGGGTTGCCGCTGCCGGCTTCGAGCTGCGACAGCGTGGACTTGGCGATACCCGCGCGCTTCGCCAGTTCGGTAACGGACAGGTTCAATCGCTCCCGCTCACGGCGGATTGCCGCCGACAAGAGGCCAATCGGCGTGATGTTCTGCATTAGGCTCTCGCTCATTGTTCGTTATACCATTCATTTGTTCGACTTGACGAACAACGTCAGCCATGTTCATCATAATATTCGATTGTTCATTTTAATGATTAAGCGACTTCACCACAAGCACGGTCAGGCCGCGAGGGAAACGACATGAAAACGAAAACGCGCGGCGCAGTGCAAATGATCCTCGCCATGACGATCTCCGGCACCGTCGGTTGGCCGGTACTCGTTTTAGGGCAGCCGCCCGCCACGGTGGTGTTTTGGCGCTGCGCATTTGGCGCGCTGGCGATGCTGGCCACCTGCACCGCGCTTGGGCAACTGAAATCAGGCGCCATCAACCGGCGGCAGCTGGCTTTCGCCGTCCTGGGGGGCCTCGCGCTGGTGCTCAACTGGACGCTATTGTTTGCCGCCTATACGCATGCCTCGATCGCTGTCGCCACCGTGACCTACCATGTTCAACCGTTTATGTTGGTGGCGCTGGGAGCGTTGCTGTTCGGCGAAAAACTGACGGCTAATCGGCTGGGCTGGCTTCTGCTGGCGTTCGCCGGGATGGTGTTGATCGTCACCGGCCGGCAAAGCGGTGGCGGCGATGGCGACTATCTGCTGGGCGTGGCGCTGGCGCTGGGGGCGGCCCTGATGTACGCCCTGGCGGCGGCGATCGTCAAACAGCTGGCCGCGCTGCCGCCGCAGCTGATCGTGTTGATTCAGTTGACCGTCGGCGCGCTGGCGCTGGCGCCGTTCGCCGGTCTGACCCACCTTCCTGCCGATTCGTTCGACTGGCTGCTGTTGGCGACCCTCGGCCTGGTGCATACCGGGTTGATGTCCACGTTGCTCTATGGCGCGATCCAGAAAATCCCCACCGCTCTGGTCGGCGCGCTGTCGTTTATCTACCCGGCAGTGGCGATCGTGGTGGACTGGGCGGCGTTCGGGCACCGTCTCAGCCTGTTGCAGCTGCTGGGCACGCTGGCCATTCTCGGCGCGGCGGCGGGCATGAACTTCGGCTGGCGATGGCCGCCCGCCGCGCACCGGGCCGGTAAAATCGGTTAATCCCGCCCGACGGGCAAGCTATGCACAATAAGGCATTCGCCTTGTGTCCGGCGCGGTGCTATTTATTTAAACCGTGTAGGGTAGAAGGAGTGTTCTATGTGGCATCACCGCCTGCAACGGCGCATCCGTTTCAGCTACTGGAACGAACTGTGCATCATAAAAAAATAAGGGAAGGCGCAAGCCTTCCCTTTTGTCATTCACCGTTCAGCTCAGAAGCGATCGGTTTTCACCACCTCGTCGAACGGCAGCTTGCCGATGCGCGGGTAAGGTTGCCCCGCCGCCTTGCCGATAGCGACCATCAGCGCGATCTGATAATGCGCCGGCTTATTGATAATCTCGCCCACCGCGTCGAAATCAAAACCGTCCATCGGGCAAGAGTCGTAGCCCTGCGCCTTGGCCGCCAGCATCAACGTCTGGGCGAAGATGCCGCTGCTGCGCATCACTTCGTCGCGCTGCACCTGCGGCTTGCCGCGATAGTACTGATCGACGGCCGGGATCATGAACTGCTGTACCGGCTCCGCGGCCTCGGCCCAGACGTTTTTTACCTGTGACTCCCAGCTCGACAGATCGCCGCACAGCACGACCAGCATCGACGCGTCGGTCACCTGCGCCTGCCCCCACGCCGCCTCGCGAATTTTCTCGCGCTGCGCGCGATCTTCGATCAGCAGCGGGCGCCAGTGCTGCAGGTTAAACGCGCTGGGCGCGCCCTGCAGCGCGATAGTCAGCAACGCTTTTTTCTCTTCGAGCGTCATCACGTGCTGCGCATCGAACTGCTTGGTGGCGCGGCGCTGGCGGATTGCGTCTAACGTATTCATTTTACTGCCTCTGTCCATGTGAAAAGCTCTATTGTCGCCAACGCGGCGTGGCTGTCCAGCCCCCGGCGGTTATTTCTGCGCGGTTTCGGCGCGCAAGCGGCCGACCTGCGCCGCCAGGTCCGGCCACGGCGCCTGACCGGCGTAATGCTGCCGCAGGTAGTTGAGCAGGATGGCGATCTGCGCGTCATTCAGGTTATGGCGAAAGCCTGGCATATAGCCCAGCTCGGCGTTCGCCGGCCGCTGTATGCCGTCCAGCACCACGCGAATGGCGTTGTCCGGCGCCTCGGCGAACAGGTTGGTATTCAGCGCCAGAGACGGGCGCACCCCCGCCATCTGCGCGCCTTTTTCCTGCGCATGGCACGCCATGCAGGCGCCGGAAAACAGCCGCGCCCCTTGCGAACTCAGGGGCTCGACCTGGCGCTCCGCCTGAGCATTCAAGGTTGCCGCCGCGGCCTGCGCCGCCGCTTCCGGATGATAGCTGCGCAGATAGACGGCGATCGCCTGCAGGTCGGCCTGCGGCAAGCGCGACAGCCCTTCTTCGATCACCGGCGCCATCGGGCCAGCGGCGACGCCGTGGTTGGCCGAGTAGCCGGTGCGCATGAAATCGACCAGATCCTGCTGTGACCAGGCGAGCGGCGCGGGCGAGCGGCCGGTCAACGCCGGCGCCGTCCAGCCTTCCGCCACGCCGCCGGCCAGGTGCTCGCCGCCGGTTTTCTCGCCGAACAGCACGTTGCGCGGTGAGTGGCAGGCGCTGCAGTGCCCCAACCCTTCGACCAGGTACGCGCCGCGGTTCCAGTCGGCGCTTTGGGCTGACTGTTCCGGCAACGCGCCCGGCGTCAGGAACAGCAGGTTCCAGGCGAAGATGCCCTGGCGAATGTTGAACGGAAAGTGCAGATCGGTGGCCGGCGGCCGGTACTTGACCGGCGGCTGCGACATCAGATAGGCATACAGCGCCTGCAGATCGTCGTCGCGGGTGCGGGTAAAGGCGGTATAGGGAAACGCCGGATAGAGATAGCGGCCCTGGCGATCGACGCCGTGGCGCATGGCGCGTTCGAACGCCGCGTAGCTCCAGCTGCCGATGCCGGTTTCCACATCCGGCGTGATGTTGGTGGTGTAAATGGTGCCGAAGGGGATCTCCATCGCCAGCCCGCCGGTGTTGCGCTCGCCGCCCGCACGGGTGTGGCACACGGCGCAGTCGCCGAGATCGGCCAACGTTTTGCCGCGCGCGATCTGCGCCTCGCTGAAACTGTGGGTCGCATCGGCGGCGAGCGGCGCAATCTCCGGCTGCCAACTGGCGACCACGCCGGCGACCACCACGGCGATCACCGTGACGCCACCCCACCCGACGATTTTTTTCATCTTACTCATCTTTGCTGTCCTTGTTCGTTACGGGGGGTTAATGGCCGGCCTGAGCGCGCAGCGCGGCGAGCACCCGCGCCGGTGTGAACGGCACCTCGCGCAGGCGCACGCCGAGGGCGTCAAACAGCGCGTTGCCGATCGCCGCCGCACTCGGCACCGAGGCGGACTCTCCTGCACCCATCGGCGCTTCGTCCGGGCGGTCGATCAGCTGGATATCGACCTGCGGCAATTCGTCAAAGCGCAGGATCGGATAGCCGCCCCAGTCCAATGACGTCACGCCCGACGCGTTGAAGGTCACAAACTCTTTCAGCACCCGGCTGGCGGACTGGATAATGTTGCCGTGCACCTGATGGCGCACCCCGGCCGGATTGATCATCCGGCCGCAATCATGCGCCACGAAGATTTTATCGAGCGTGATCTGCCCGGAAAGGCGATTGACGCTGAGATCGCACACCCAGGCTGCCCAGGCGGCGCCGAAGCCGGGAAATTTGCTGTGGAAATAGCGCGCATAGGCGAAGCCGCGGCCGCTCACCACTTCGGCGCCGGCGGCGCGTGACCGGTGCGCCGGGCCGTCTTGCCAGTTCGCCTGGCGCTTCAGGGCCTCAATCAAGGCCACTGCGCGCGGATCGTTCAGGTAACGCAGGCGAAACGCGATCGGATCCTCGCCGGCACGCCAGGCCAGCTCGTCGATCCAGGACTCATGGGCGAACACGTTGGGCAGCGCCGAAACGCCGCGCATCCACGAGGCCCGCACGATCGGCGCGGCGTCCTGGCAAATCACCCGCATGTGCGGATACTCGTATTGCGGAATGGCGGTGCGATCGCCCATCTGTTGCACGTCAGCCCGGTTGGCCACCTTGCCGGTCAACACCAGCGGTAAGGTCACCGCATTGTTGGAGGGATAGCTGGTTTTCAACTCGTAGGCCGCCACTCGGTTTTGCGCGTCGAGGCCGCCGCGCACCCGGATCAACTGACCGGTGCCCTTCGGCTCCCAGCCGGATTCCTGTTCGCGCATCAGCTGCACCCGCACCGGGCGGCCGGTCGCCCGCGCCAACAGCGCCGCGTCCGCCGAGACGTCGTCGGCGCAGTTGCGGCCATAGCAGCCGGAGGCCTCCATGCGGGTGATATGCACCTGCTCAGGCGCCAATTCCAGCAGCGTGGCGATATCTTTGCGCAGATCGTGCGGGTTTTGCGTGCCGGACCACACCTGCGCCCGCCCGTCTTTAACCTCCGCCACTGCGCAGGAAGGGCCGATCGAGGCGTGCTGATGGTAAGGCCAGACATAGTCCGCCCGCACTTCGGTATGCAGCAATGCCAGCGCGTCGTCCGTGCCCGCATCGTCGCGCAGCACGCGGTCGGTTTTCGGGTTGGCTTCCAGTGCGGCGGGCAGCGCCTCCGGCGACAGGTCCGGCAGGCCGGCCCAGGGTTTCCATTCGGTTTTCAGCCGGCGCATGGCGGCGATCGCCTGCTCTTCGCGCTCGGCCACAATGCCGATGAAATCGTTGATCACCACCAGTTTCACGATGCCCGGCAGATGCGCGATCGAACTTTCATCCACCGACAACAGGCCGCCGCCCAGCGGCGCGCTGCTGTCGGCGCCTGCGTAAGGCGGGCGCACCACCCGGCCATGCAGCATGCCGGGCAAACGCAGATCGTGCACGTAGGTCAGCGCGCCGCTCACTTTGGCCGGAATATCGACCCGGGCGACGGCGCGGCCGACATAGCGGTTCTGCTGTTCACCGTTCAGCGGCACGTTTTTATCCAGCGCCACGTGCAGATTCTGCCCGCTCGCCAGCTGCGCATAGCTCAAGGTGCGTCCCGGATTCTTGGTCACAAACACCTGCCCCGCCGCCGCCGTCAGCTGGTCGGCCGGCAGTTCGAAGGCTTTGGCCGCCAGCGCCGTCAGCATATGCCGCACCTGCGCCGCCGCCTGGCGCAGCGGCACCGACGTCACCTGAAGGGTGGCGCTGGCGATAGTTGGCCCCTGATCCGGCGTGCGTTGCGTATCGCCGAGGATCATCGTGACGTGCTCGAACGGCACGCAAATTTCGTCGGCGACGATCTGCGCCAGCGCGGTGCGAATGCCGGTGCCGAGATCGACGTGGCCATTGAAGGCCGTCACCCGGCCGTCGGCGGTGAGGCTGATAAAACTGTCTACCCTATCCAGCGGCAGATCGGCAGGCGCTACAACCGCCTCGGCGGCGAAGGCGTTAAACGGCGCGGGCAGCAGGCTGCTGACCATCACCACGCCGCCGGCCTGCAACAGCTGGCGGCGGGTCAGTTCGAGGCGGCTCATGCTTGCCTCCGTGCAGCCAGCAGCGCGCGGGCGCGTTCGGCGGCGCGCAAGATCTCAAGATGGGTGCCGCAGCGGCACAGGTTGTAGGCCAGCTCTTTCTTGATCGCCTGTTCGTCCGCCTCGGGTTCACGTTCGAACAGCGCGACCAGCGTCATGATCATGCCGTTGACGCAGTAGCCGCATTGCGCCGCCTGCTCATCGATAAATCCTTGCTGCACCGGGTGCGGTGTTTCCGGCGTGCCCAGGCCTTCCAGCGTGGTGACGGACTTGCTTCCTACCGCGGCCAACGGCATTGAGCAGGAGCGAGCGGCGACGCCGTTGATAAGAACGGTGCAGGCGCCGCACTCCCCCAGGCCGCAGCCGTATTTGGGGCCATTCAAGTGCAGATCGTTGCGTAACACGTACAACAGCGGGGTCTCGGGCGAGATATCGCCGAGTGGAACCACCCGGCCATTAACATTGATTTCCATGGTGAAACTATCCCTTAAACAAACGGATTTAATCCGTAACATCACTGCGGCGAATAATTGCGCAGCGTGCTAATAATTATCATCAAAAGACTTGATAATGTTAAGGGAATGTAGCCGCCATGGCTTTAACGAAAAGTGGGTATTTTCTATAAATTTCCGATAGATAAGCCCGGTTTTATGATTGCGTCCCGTGATTATTGGCGTTCGTCAACGCGGCCTCGGCACCGTCGACCAACAGCCGCACGCTGGCTTCGAACAGCGCGTCTGCACCCTTATCCTGCAAAGTTTCCCAGCCTTCGCACAGCAGCGGGTAACGCTGGCGATCGGCGTCATTCAGCGTATCGTCCGGCTGCATTTGCTGCTCTTCCAGCACCCAGCCTACGACGAAGCGCCCGACGGCGAACAGCAAATTCACCGCGCGTTCAGGCGTCAAGCCCGCCCGGCACAGCAGCGCCACCTTGGCCTCGATAATGGCGAATTGCGGCTCCTGCGGCCGGGTGCCGGCATGCAGACGCGCGCCGTCGCGGTAAGCCAGCAGCGCCCGACGGAAATTGCTCGCATTGGTGACAACCCAATCCTGCCAGGGCATGTCGGCGGGCACCTCTTCACGGTGATCCAGCATGATGGTTTCCGCCATCGCCTTCAGCAGCTCGGCTTTGTTCTTGAAATGCCAATAGAGCGTGGGAGATTGCACGCCCAAATGTTGCGCCAGGCGACGGGTGCTCAGAGCATCGATGCCGATTTCATTCAGCAGCGCCAGCGCTCCGCGCAGGACGGTTTCACGCGTTAAACGTATCGTAGTATTTTTTTCACTCATCTCTCTATCACTGATAGGGTAACTATGGAATACTCAATACTCTATCACTGTTAGAGTCACAATCTTGAAAAAACCTATGCTGGTTATTTTGTTGACGGTGTTGCTGGATGCGGTGGGCATCGGTCTGATCATGCCGATCCTGCCGGTGCTGTTGCGCTCGCTGGGCGGTCTTGACGCCGGCAGCCTGCATTACGGTGCCCTGCTGGCGGCCTATGCGCTGATGCAATTCCTGTTTTCACCGATCCTCGGCGCGTTGAGCGATCGCTTCGGCCGGCGGCCGGTGCTGTTAATTTCACTCGCCGGCGCCGCGGCCGACTACCTGCTGATGGCGTTCGCGCCGACGCTGGCCTGGCTCTATCTGGGCCGGTTGCTGGCGGGCATCACCGGCGCCAACATGGCGGTCGCCACCGCTTACGTTACCGATATTACTCCTGCCGGCCAGCGCGCGCGGCGTTTCGGCCTGGTGGGCGCGGTGTTCGGCGTCGGCTTTATCGTCGGCCCGCTGCTCGGCGGTTCGCTGGGCGAGTGGCATCTGCATGCGCCCTTCCTGGCGGCGGCGGCGATGAATGCCCTCAACCTGGCGATGGCGTTTTTCCTGCTGCCGGAATCGCGTAAACCCCGCACCCGCGCCGCCGAGAAAATCCGCCTCAATCCCTTTTCGTCATTGCGACGGCTGCACGGCAAACCGGGCCTGCTGCCGCTGGCCGGCATTTATCTGATCATGGCGCTGGTTTCACAGGCGCCGGCCACGCTGTGGATTTTATACGGCCAGGATCGTTTCGGCTGGAGCATGATGGTGGCGGGCCTGTCGCTGGCCGGTTACGGTGCCTGCCACGCGCTGTCGCAGGCCTTCGCCATCGGCCCGCTGGTCGCGCGGCTCGGCGAACGCAAGGCGCTGCTGATCGGCCTGACCGCCGACGCGCTGGGCCTGGTGCTGTTATCGATCGCCACGTGCGGCTGGGCGCCCTTTGCGCTGCTGCCGTTCTTCGCCGCGGGCGGTATGGCGCTGCCCGCGCTGCAGGCGTTAATGGCGCAAAAGGTGGACGACGACCATCAGGGCGAACTGCAAGGGACGCTGGCCAGCATGGGCAGCCTGATCGGCGTCGCGGGGCCGCTGGTGGCGACGGCGCTGTATGCCGCCACGCGCGATGTCTGGCCCGGCCTGGTCTGGGCGTTGGCCGCCGCCCTCTATCTGCTGGTGCCGCCGTTGCTGGCGCGTTCGCGCGAGCGTGACGCGGCATAGCGTAGAGATCCCCTTCTCCCGCTTAAGTTCATTTATGGCTAAGCAAGGCATTATTCAGCATAAGCGGGCGCTTTACACGCCACTGCGCCGCTCATTATCATCGCCCTTATCCCGCCGCAGGAAAATTTGAATGCCGTTTCATGACGTTACGCCCAGCGCGTATCGCTATTGTTCACTTCGCCTATCGGAAAATCAGGATGAGAAAACTCACAACGCCGCTGATCGCCGCCCTGCTGCTGGGCCTGTTTAGCCTGCCGGCCGGCGCGCAGGAGAAACCGCAGCAAATCACCATCGGTTACCAGAAAGCCAACATTTTTGCGCTGCTGAAATACCGCGGTACGCTGGAAAAAGCCCTTGAGCCGCAGGGCGTCAAGGTTCGCTGGATAGAATTCCCCGCCGGCCCGCAGATGTTGGAGGGGTTGAACGTCGGCAGCATCGATCTGGCGGCGACCGGCGACGCGCCGCCGGCCTTCGCGCAAGCCGCCAAGGCCGATCTGGTTTATTTGGCGCATTCGCCGCCCAGCCCGAAAACCGAAGCCATCGTGGTGCCGCAGGATTCGCCGATCCGCTCCGTGGCCGATCTGAAAGGCAAACGCGTGGCGTTGAACAAAGGGTCTGACGTCAATTACCTGCTGGTGAGCGCGCTGGAACAGGCCAGCTTGAGCTACAAGGACATCACGCCGGTCTATCTGCCGCCGAGCGATGCCCGCGCCGCCTTCCAGCGTGGCAGCGTCGACGCCTGGGTGATTTGGGATCCCTACTACGCCGAGGTGGAAACCCGCGCCAACGCCCGCCTGCTGAAAGACGCGGAGGGCCTGGTGCCGCACTACACCTTCTATCTCGCCAGCCGCCGCTTTGCCGAAACCTACCCGGACAGCGCCAAACAGGTGATTCAACAGCTCGGCGCGCTGAGCGACTGGGCCAACGAGCATCCACAGGAAGCGGCGGCGATCCTCGCTCAGAGCACCGGTCTGGATCAGGCCATTTGGGCCAGAGCCATCGCCCGCATGCCGTTCGGCAGCCAGCGCATGTCGCCGGAGGTGTTCAGACAGCAACAGCAGTTGGCGGATAAATTCACCGCCATCGGGCTGCTGCCGGTTAAGGTGGATGTCAACGCCGCCCGCTGGTCCGAAGATAAGCCCGAGGCGCCATAGCCTTTGCCGCGCTTTGGCTTTAGAAAGCAGAAACCGGCATTTTGCCGCCGGCATCCGCTGGCCTATGCTAACCCTGTGTGATGAAACGCGTTTTCATGGCATGTCTTCCGGAACGTTTTGCTTTAATTTGTTCGTCGTGAACCCTGGGCCGCCCCTGACTGGTGCGGCTTTTCTTTTTGTTCGGCAGTGTCGGCGGCGGCGAATTTTGCTATGGTAACCCGCAGATAAATGTCCCGTTTTCAGCCGCCGGATCGACCCATGTTTACCCATAAAGCAATCGCCGAGCTCAACGCCCTGGAGCTGATGGTTTATAACTACGTCAGCAAACACAAAAATCAAGTGATGTACATGACCATCCGCGAGCTGGCCGAGGCCGCCGGCGTATCCACCACTACCGTGCTGCGATTTTGCAAAAAAATGGGTTGCGACGGTTATTCAGAATTTCGCATCCGTTTCAAACTGTATCTGGAGCAAAGCGATGCGCCGCCGGTCGATTCCGGCATCGGCGAAATTCTCAGTTTTTTTAAAAGCGTCAGCAACGACGAATTTAATCAGTTACTCGATGAAGCGGCGCACCATATCGCCGCCGCCGAGCGGATTATTTTCGTCGGCATCAGCACCTCTGGCGCCTTGGGGAAATATGGCGCGCGTTTCTTTTCCAACGTCGGTAAATTCAGCACCCATATCGACGATCCTTATTATCCCGTCAACAGCGATATGTATAAAAACGCGGTGGCGATCATGTTATCAGTCTCCGGCGAGACCGAAGAGATCCTGCGGCTGGCGAGCCAGTTCAGTCTGCACCACTGCAAGATCATCAGCATCACCAACAACGAAACCTCTTCGCTGGCGCGGCTGGCGGACTTTAATCTCTCCTACCATGTGCCGCAGCATTTGATCGGCGGCCATCACAATATCACCACGCAGATCCCCGTGCTTTACATTATTGAAACCATCGGCAAACGGCTTGGGCATATTAATTCGGCAAAATAAAACAGGCTGTTTTTTTATTGTGACAAATCACTTTGTACGGCGATTTGTTATATCGTGACATTTCTTTTGGTCTTGTTACTCTATTAGCAATGCGAACGTTATTATCCTTCATTAAATAAGATGAGACATTGACGATGAAACAGTTGCCGAAAGATTTTCTGTGGGGAGGCGCGGTCGCCGCGCACCAGGTTGAAGGCGGTTGGGATCGGGGCGGCAAAGGCCCAAGCATCGCCGACGTGCTGTCCGGCGGTTCGCACGGCGTCGATCGCGTGATGACCGACGGCGTGCTCGACGGCTACCGTTACCCCAACCATGAAGCGGTGGACTTCTACGGCCGCTACAAACAGGACGTGGCGCTGTTCGCCGAGATGGGTTTCAAATGCTTCCGCACCTCGATCGCCTGGACGCGCATCTTCCCGAACGGCGACGAAGCAACGCCAAACGAGGCCGGCCTGCAGTTTTACGACGATCTGTTCGACGAGTTGTTGAAATACGGCATCCAGCCGGTGATCACCCTGTCGCACTTCGAAATGCCTTACCATTTGGTGAAAACCTACGGCGGCTGGAAAAACCGCCGGGTGGTGGAATTTTTCGTGCGCTTTAGCGAAGTGGTGATGCGCCGCTACCGCGAGAAGGTGAAGTACTGGATGACCTTCAACGAGATCAACAACCAGAGCAACTACCGCTACCCGCTGTTCGGCTACTGCTGTTCCGGCGTGGACTACACCCAGGAAGACAACCCGGAACAGGCGCTGTACCAGGTATTGCACCACCAGTTCGTCGCCAGCGCGCAGGTGGTCAAACTCGGCCATCAGATCAACCCGGAGTTCAAGATCGGTTGCATGCTGGCCTGCGTGCCGTTCTACCCTTATTCCTGCAAGCCGGACGACGTGATGTACGCCGTGGAGGCGATGCACCAGCGCTATCTGTACACCGACGTGCAGATGCGCGGCTACTACCCAAGCTATCTGCTGCGCGACTGGGAACGCAAAGGGCTGAAGATCGAGATGCAGCCGCAGGACGCGCAGATCCTGCGCGAGGGCTGCACCGACTACATCGGCTTCAGCTATTACATGAGCAACGCGCTGCAGGCCAACGCGGTGGAAGGCAGCGACGGCATGTTCGGCTTCCCGGGCAACGTGCCGAACCCGCACGTCAAGGCTTCCGACTGGGGCTGGCAGATCGATCCGGTCGGGCTGCGCTACTCGCTGAACGTATTGTATGAACGTTACCAGAAACCGCTGTTTATCGTGGAGAACGGCTTCGGCGCCTTCGACAAGGTGGAAGCGGACGGCCAGATCAACGATGACTATCGCATCGACTATCTGCGCGCCCATATCGAAGAGATGAAAAAAGCGGTGATTGAAGACGGCGTAGACCTGATCGGCTATACGCCGTGGGGCTGCATTGACTGCGTGTCGTTCACCACCGGCGAGTACAGCAAGCGCTACGGCTTTATCTACGTCGATAAACACGACGACGGCACCGGCACGCTCGAACGTTCGCGCAAGAAAAGCTTCGACTGGTATCGCCGGGTGATCGCCAGCAACGGCGAACAGCTTTAACCGCACGGCAAACCAATCAGGGGCGATGTTCGCCCCTTTTTACTTTATATTGCGCCTTACTCAGCCGTCTGCCCGGCGGCGAGGTACTTCGCCATTTCCGCTGGCGGCACCATGCCGCCGCCGGTCGCCCACACCAGATGCGTCGCCTGCGCCAGGCTTTCCGCGCTCACCCCTTGCCCGCTAAGCTGTTGCGCATTGGCCTCCATGCGCCACGGCCCGGCCATGCCCGCCAGGGCGGAGGGTTCCAGCTGGATATGCTCGTGCCTGTCCAACAACCCGAGCAATGCGAACATCTCTTCGTCGCTCAGCGTGTAAAATGCGCTCAGCAGGCGCTCCATTGCCCGGCCGACAAAACCGGAGGCGCGCCCCACCGCCAGCCCGTCCGCCGCCGTGCGGTTGTCGATGCCGAGATCTTGCACCGCAATGCCGTCATGCAACCCGCTGTAGACACCGAGCAGCATGCAGGGGGAATGGGTCGGTTCGGCGAAAATGCAGTGAACGTGATCGCCGAACGCCAGCTTGAGGCCAAAGGCCACACCGCCCGGCCCGCCGCCGACGCCGCACGGCAGATACACGAACAGCGGATGCTGCGCGTCCACCACAATACCCTGTTCGGCAAACTGCCGCTTCAGGCGGCCACCCGCCACCGCGTAGCCGAGGAACAGGGTTTGCGAGTTTTCATCGTCGATAAAGAAGCAATTCGGATCGTTCGCCGCCTGTTGGCGCCCTTGCTCGACCGCCACGCCGTAATCTTCGGCGTATTCCACCACCGTCACGCCATTGTCACGCAGCTTCTGTTTTTTCCACTCTCGCGCATCCGCCGACATGTGCACGCTGACATCAAATCCCAGGCGGGCGCTGATGATGCCGATGGATAATCCCAGATTGCCGGTTGATCCGACGGCGATGCGGTACTGACGGAAGAACTGACGAAACGCATCGGAACACAGTCGGGCGTAGTCGTCACCGATCTGGAGCAGCCCCGCCTCCAGCGCCAGTTTCTCCGCGTGCGTCAGCACCTCATAGATGCCGCCGCGCGCTTTGATTGAACCGGAAATCGGCAGATGGCTGTCCTTTTTCAATAGCAGACGCCCGCCCAACGCCTGCCCATAGCGCCGATCCAACGCCTGCTGCATGGCGGGGATCGCCACCAGCTCGGATTCGATGATCCCCTTTGTCGGTTGGGTTTCCGGGAAGGCCGCCGCGAGATAAGGCGCGAAACGCGCCAGGCGCTGCTCGGCTTCGGCCACGTCGGCGGCGGTCAGCCCGACATGGGGCAAGCCGGCGGCCAGCGTGGTCGCACGCGGATTGAACCAGGTGATCGGCTCGAGAGCGACCATTTGCTGCAGCAGCGGATGCTGCGCAACCCACGCTTGAATCTGTGATTTTTGCATAAGAGTCCCTGACTGATTTGGCGTTGCCGTCACCATGCCGTGAACGCCGGCGGCTGACAAATGATAAATTCTGAGTTTGAGGTGCAATAGATTGATGCAAACGCGGCGTTAGCCTGCCGTCACGCCAAACAGCAGGCCGACGCCGGAAGAAACCGCCATCGCCAGTGCGCTCCAGATGAGGATGCGCGCCACGCCCGGCAAGATCGGCGCCCCGCCGGTTTTCGCGGCGATGCCGCCGAGAACGCCGAGGGAAATCAGCGCCGACGCCACCAGCGCCGGCCGCGTCCAGGTGACCGGTGCCCACAGCGCCACCAGCAGCGGCAGCAGCGCGCCGAGGGAGAAACTGAGGGCCGACGCCAGCGCGGCCTGCAGCGGCCGGGCGCGGGTGACGGAGGAAATGCCCAGCTCGTCGCGCGCGTGCGCCTCCAGCGCATCATGCGCCATCAGTTTTTCCGCCACCTGCCGGGCCAGCGCCGGATCCAGCCCGCGATGCACGTAGATTGACGTCAGTTCGCGAAACTCCCCCGGATAGTCTTCGAGCAGCTCCGCCTGCTCTTCCGCCAGCGCGGCCTTTTCGGTATCCGCCTGCGACGAGACCGACACATACTCGCCGGTGGCCATCGACATCGCACCGGCCACCCACCCGGCAACGCCGGCGATCATCAGCGCGGAATGCGCGGCGCTGGCCGCCGCCACGCCCAGCAACAGGCTGGCCGTCGAAACGATGCCGTCGTTGGCGCCGAGCACCGCCGCCCGCAGCCAGCCGATGCGTTCAATACTGTGCCGCTCTCGATGCATCCTTTCTCTCCTTCGTTCTCTTTCCGCTAGCCCCGCGCCGCCGCTTCCAGCCCGGCGATGTCGATTTTGCCCATCAGCAGCATCGCTTCCGTGACCCGCCGCACACGAGCGGCGTCGGGATCGTTCATCAACTCCGTCAGGCGCCGCGGCACAATTTGCCAGCACAGCCCCCAGCGATCGCGCAGCCAGCCGCACTGCTCCGCCTCGCCGCCCTCGCTCAAGGCATCCCACAGCCGGTCGACTTCCGCCTGATCGTCACATTCCACCATCACGGAGAAACTGTGGTTGAACGGATCCAGCGGCCCGGCTTCGATCGCCGCGTAGCGCTGGTCCCCCAGCGTGAAAGAAGCCAGTTTCACGCTGCCGGCCGGGCCGCTCGGCGTATCCGCCGGCAGGTCGGAAAACCAGTTCACGGACGAACCGGGGATCAGCGCGACATAGCAATTCAGCGCCGCTTCCATGTCCTTTTCAAACCACAGATGTTGCGTAATTCTGGCCATTTGCGCCTCCTTTACGCATCGAGGATCGGCGCGAACCCGCCAAAGATCATGCGTTTGCCGTCAAACGGCATCTCACCGAGCGCCTTCATGCGCGGATCGTTCATCATTTTCTCGTTGGCGGCGTCGCGCACCGCTTTGGAGGGGTACTCTATCCAGCTGAACACCACCACTTCACCTTCTTGCGCCTTCACCGCGCCGCGAAAGTCGGTGAGCTTGCCGTCGGGCACGTCATCGCCCCAACACTCCACGATGCGCGTGGCGCCAAACTCTTTGAACAGCGGCGCCGCTGCGGCCGCCAACCGGTGATAAGCCTCCTTGTTGGCGGCCGGTACCGCCACCACAAAACCGTCTACGTATTTCATCCTGGTATCCTCTTGTCTGATTAAGGACAGTCGGTTCAGCGCGGGCGACGTTGCCTGCGCCCCCTACCAGTTTAGACGGCGGGCGCGCAACCCGGATCGGAAGTTCAGCGCTCAGGATCGTTCGGTGGGTCAGAGTCCGGCGTGGCGACCCGGTTACGGCCGGCGTTTTTCGCTTTGTATACCGCCAGATCCGCCAGTTTGAGCAGGTCGGCCAGGCTGTGGCCGGAACCACCCGGGCAGGTCACCATGCCGATGCTGACGGTGATCTGCAGCGGATGGCCGGCCGGCATGGTGATCGATTCCGCCTCAATGCGTTGCCGCAGCCGTTCGGCCAGCTGCAACCCCTGCTGCGGCTGGCCGAGCGTCGAGACGATAGCGAACTCTTCGCCGCCCATGCGGCCGAACAGATCATCGCCGCGCAAATCGGCGGCGATCGCGCGGGTAAAGGCCATCAGCGCCTGATCGCCGCCGGCGTGGCCGAAACGATCATTGATCGATTTGAAGTAATCAATATCAAGCATCATGACGCATACCAACTCGCCCTTTTGGTCAATCATCCGCTCGCCGCGCTGCATAAACGCATTGCGCGTCAGCACGTGGGTCAGCGCATCGTGGTTCGCCACATGCTCCAGCGTGCGCAGCAGCGCGCTGCGCGCATAGTTCATGCTGGCCACGGCGATGGGCCCCAGCGCCAGCAGCGCGATGCCCAAACGCATCGATACCGCGTTTTGCAACACCTTCATGTCGAGCGTCGTGCTAAGCAACCCGAAATCGATAGCCAGATGGCACCACAGCACATAGATCAGCACCGCAATCATAGTGCAGAACAGTGAGAAGGACATCGCCAGCCACAGCAGCACCGGCATGGGAAAGATCACCGCCCCGGGGCCGCCGATCAGCACGCTGCACACCGCCGCCAGCAACAGCAGCGCCAACACCGTGAGTTTTCGCCCCGCCCGCGGCCATTGGCTGCGCTGGGTGAACATGGCGCCGGCCGCCGCAAGGCGACGTCGCCAATCGGCGGGAAACGCCAGAATAAACGGCATCAGCGTGACGTAGTTGGTGAACTCGGATGAGAACCACAGCGCCAGCGAGGTCAAATAGGGCCTGCCGAACAGCCACTGCGAGGCCGCCGCGCCCACCAAACCGGTCGCGGCGGCGGCGGCCAGGCAGATGCCGAACAGGTACATGCTGGAGGCGCCACGCTGCAGCATACGCGCCGGCGGCGACAGCCGCATGAACAGCAGATACCCCACCACCACGCCGGTCAGATTGGCGGCGTTCAGCAGCAGCGCCTTTTGCAGCGAACTGCCGGTCAGCAGGTCCGCCGCCAGATAGCCCAGCACCGCTATGCCCCATCCGGCGCGCGTGGCCCACTGCGGGCGGCGCACCAGAACCGCCAGCAGTACGGCGTTTACCGGCCAGAATATCGCCAAAAATCCGACGGGGCGGCTCACGATGCCCAACAGGCAAACCGCGAACACCAACAGAAAGACGGTGAGTGCGGGCCAAATTTTCCGGGCATCGGACAACGAGGTGGTTTGCATCTTGGATCCAGAGACTTCTGCTGCGTAAGGTGACAATCTGTTCGTGTCACAACCGTCGACGATGAGGAGAAGATAAGCGGCCGACTCGCCTATTATTGCCAGTTTTGCCGGCCCGGACATCTGTTTATTCATCTAGGAAAAATATATTTGTGTATCAATATATTGACGACACCCGCATACCTGGCGCAGAAACGGCTAAATCGGACGCTTCACTTTGAACATTTCACGCCTCAGTCGGCCTGTTACCGGTAAAAACCGCCGTCTTTTTCCTCAAAAGCAAAATAAGATTTTGCTATGTGGGGTTGTTTTTTCATCCCACGTCAAAACGCCTTGCGATACATCACAAAACCGGGGCGCTCCGCCACCTTGTCGTACAGCCGCATGGCGATCTGGTTGGTTTCGTGGGTATTCCAATAGACGCGCGGCAATCCCAACTGCTGCGCGCGCTCGTAAACCGCCGCGATCAGCGCTATAGGCCGCATACCAGATGTGCGCGCCGTCGTGTTTGACAAAGCCCTGCCTGGAACCGGGCGGCAACGGCGGCGCGCCCTACGCGGCAAAGCGGGTCAAATCGTCGTCGGTTTGCATCTTTCTCCCCTCATTCGCCGAGGTTGAGCATCAATACGGCATCCAGGGAGTATAGTTCGCAGCGGCAAGCGGTGCCGTTCGCTTTCCCGGCATATACTTAAAGGAGGAATCGCAATGGAGGACGGTGAGATGAAGAAGATAATTCTCGTGTTTTTGACGTTGATGCTGAGCGGTTGTATCGGCGGAGGCGGCGGCCCATCGAATGCGCCTTCGGCATCGCCAAATGAACCTTACACCTGCACCAAATCCAGCGCCAACAGCGACTGCTCGCAATCGGTGGAACCATCGATGTACTAGCCGCGCTCGGCGGGCCGTCGCTTAACGGCCCGCCGCCTCAAACCGGCACTAGGAGGAGTGCTCCTCTTCATTGGCCTGATATCGCGTCGCCTGCTGCTTCATAAACACCACTTCCTGCGGGCTGGACAGGCTCACTTCCTGCGCGCGCAGCAGCTTGAGGATATTGAACAGCAGTTCACTCTTGGTGGCGCCGACCATGCGCGGGCTCGGCACATAGCCGGTCACGCTCAGGATAATGCCGTCCGGTCCCAGTTGGCTGAAGCGCACGTAAGGTGCCGGCGTGTCCAGAATGGTTTCGTACTCGTTATAGGCGCTGAGCAAGATATTGCGCACCTGCTCCGGATCGATCGAGGTCGGGAACGTCAACGCGATGGTCACCACGCCTTGCGCGTTGCCCATGGTGGCGTTGCGCACGTTCTGCGAGATCAGCTGCGAGTTCGGTACGATCATGGTGGAACGGTCGCTGAGCTGGATTTCGGTAGCGCGCACGTTGATGCGCCGCACGTCGCCTTCCACGCCGCCGATGCCGATCATATCCCCGACCTTCACCGGGCGTTCGGTCAGCAGGATCAGGCCGGAAATAAAGTTCTTCACAATCTCCTGCAAACCGAAACCGATACCGACCGACAGGGCGCTGACGATCCACGCCAGGTTGCTCCACTGGATGCCCAGCGCCGCCAGGGTGATCAGAATCACCAGCACATAGCCGATATTGCTGAACAGCGTCACCAGCGAGGCGCGGATGCCGACGTCCGAAATGGTCTTCGGCAACAGCTCAGAGCCAAGCCAGCGCCGTACCGCACGCAGGATGTAGATGCCGATCGCCAGGCAGATCACGGCGTTGAGCAGGTTGCCGGGCACGATGTTGAAACGCTGCAAGCCTTCGCCGGTCAGGATCGAGACGATTTTCTCCATCAGCGAGCCCGGCGTGGTGCTGCCGAACGAGCCGTTGAACAACGCGACGATCATCAACAGCAACAGTGAACATTTGGCCAGCGCGGTGGTGATGATCGCCACCTGCTCCAGATGGCGATCCTTGAAGCTGAGCGTTTTCTTCAGCATCTTGCCGCTGACGGTCTGCGGCGAAAACAGCGCGGCGCACAGGTCAGTGGTGAACAGCACCATGAAGTAGAACGCCATCAGCACCAGCACCACCCAGATCAGCTGGTAGGTCAGGAAGCGGGCGAAGGCGATGTAGCCGATAAGCAGGGAAAGCAGGATCACCACCGAACACACCAGGGTGACGATGTGCACCAGCCCGCCGACCAGCGTGCGTTTTTCCAGGTGCGCGCCCTGCTGCTCCAGACGGCGACGAATGCGCTGGCCGCGCAGCGGCGCCGCCAGCAGCACCATGCCGATCAGCCCCGCCACCAGGCCGTTGCCGAAGATGGTGGTGGCCAATGAGGCGCTGACGACGTTGTTGATCAGCTCCACAGTACCGAACGCCAGCGCCAGACCGGCCAGCAGCGGCGAGAAGTAACGCAGCCCGGCGGCCACTTCATTGTCCAGCGAAGCCAAACGCCAGGACGGGCGATTCAGCGACAGCGCCGCACGCCCCAGCCCGGCAATCAGCGCGCAGAAAATCCCCAGACGGTTAAAGCCTTCGGCAAAGTCTTCCAGCATCACCGGCAGCGGCTGCACGCGGATAAAGACGTAATACAGCAGGTTCAGCGCGATCGAGGTGGTGATCACCGTCACCGCCACGGTGATGATGGCCATAAAGCTGCGGCGCAGGCGCCCGTCCGGCAGGAAGCGAATGCTGACCCAGGCGAGGAAACGCTCGGACAAATAGCGCCCCCAGGACCAGACGATCACCGCCAGCGCCAGCAACGCCAGCGTGCCGTACCGCCATTCGTCCTGCCAACTGGCGTCCCAGGCCGCTTTCATCTCGGCGTTGAACTGGTCCAGCCGCTGCACGTCATCCGCTGACGGCTGCACGACCGGCGTCCAGAATTTGACGCCCAAAATGCTGCCGGTGTTCAGCGCCAGCTGGGTTTTGAACGCCACCCGGCGCAGATCGCTGATCTGCTGGCCCAGATCGAAGGCGCTGGTCTTGATGGCCTGCGCGCGTTTTACCGCATCGTCCAACTGCTTCTTGCTGCTGTTCAGCGCATTGCGCTGCTGGGCGACGGCCGGGGTTTCCGGCAGCGCGCCGGCCGCCGGGGCCGGCCCCAGCACGTCCAGCTGCGCCTGCAGTTTTTCCTGCACCGGCTGCAGATCGGCGGACAATTTATCCATGCTGGCGACCAGATCGTCCGTCGCCAACCGCAGCTTGCTGAGCTGGGTGTCGGTCGTCGCTTTGGAAACCAGCTGCTTCATGCTGTCCAACTGCTTTTGCGCGGCTTTCAGCTGCGTAGCGGGATCGGGCACGCTTTCGGCGGCGGGATCATCCTGGGTGGCGGCGACGGCGGCGAACGGCGTCAGTTGCATACCCAACAGCAATAATAACAACAGCAGGAACGGGCGAGGCTTTAACATAAATTCAGTGCTCAGCATCATTATCTGATAGACAGACGAACAGGCGGCGGATGAACCGTCGCTTAACCATAAACGCTAATTATAATAGCTGCTTAATGTCGGCCGAAATACAGTAATTATTCCCATTGTGTGCCACGCGCCCGCGCTCGCCTTAGCTTGCTGATAATTCAGGCGCTTTTACACTGGCGATACGGCATGAAGCGCTCTATAATCCAGCCACCGATTAACCTGCAACCAATAAAAGGAGACTTACTATGCTGACGTGTGAATTGGTTTTTCACTCACACTTCTTTGGTAATCGTCGCCGCTCAAGCATTACCGGTATCGCGCTGCGATAACCCAGCTTGAGCGAAGCTTACTAAATCCAGGATCTTCCCTCCGGCTTACCGGGTTGTCGTCAGCAATGTTTGACGATAGGCATTGTCATGCCTGTAACTCTTGAGTAAGCAATGAGCACATTACTGTCTGCACAATCTGTCGGTTACGACAACGCGTTCGGCGTCCTGCTGAGCGAGATTTCCTTCAGCCTGAAAAAAGGCGACCGCATCGGTTTGATCGGCGATAACGGCTGCGGCAAAAGCACCCTGCTGCAAATTCTCAGCGGCTACCTGCCTGCGCACACCGGAACGGTGACATTGTCACATCAATGTCTGATGGCGCGCATCGAGCAGCACCTGCCGCCGGAACTGCACACCAGCACCCTGCTGGATGCGGTTCTGGCGCGGCTGCCTGCGGGCCAACACCTCAGCGAACGCTGGCGCTGCGAAGCACTACTGGCCGAGCTGGGGTTTGAACCGGCGAGCTGGATGCTGACCGCCGGCACCCTCAGCGGCGGCCAGCATACGCGGCTGCTGTTGGCGCGCGCGCTGATCCGCCAGCCCGATCTGCTGCTGCTCGACGAACCCAGCAACCACCTGGATCTGCCCACGCTGCTGTGGCTGGAACAGTTCTTGCGTAACTGGACCGGCAGCTTCGTGCTGGTGTCGCACGATCGCTACCTGCTCGACCAGGTAACCAACTGCACCTGGATCCTGCGCGACAAAACGCTGCAGTTCTTCCGTTTGCCCTGCTCTGCGGCGCGCACCGCGCTGGCGGAACAGGACGCCGCAGACGAACAGCGGCGACAGGCCGAGCAAAAGGAAATCGACCGGGTGGAAAAAAGCGCCAAGCGCCTGGCGACCTGGGGCAAGGTCTACGACAACGAAGATCTGGCGCGCAAGGCCAAGCAAATGGAGAAGCGCGTCGATCGGTTGAAGGAAGAACAGACCACCCTGACCGCCGGCAGCCCGTGGCGGCTGCGGCTGCAGGGAGAAGCGCTGGACGCTGACCGCCTGCTGGCGCTGCCGCAATGGGCGGTGCGCCCGGCGCCGGATGCGCCGGTGCTGTTCAGCCTGGAACATCTGCGCGTGAAAAGCGGCGATCGCATCGCCATCGTCGGGCGCAACGGCTGCGGCAAATCGTCGCTGCTGCGCCTGCTGTGGCGCGAGTATCAGCAACAAACGCAGCGCCCGGCGCTGTTCCATCCGCGCGTGCGCATCGGCTATTACGATCAGAGCCTGCAACAGCTACGCGATGAAGACACGTTGAGCGAAGCGCTGGCGCAGTTTGCGCCGCTGACCGAGGAACAGCGGAAAATGGCGCTGATCGGCGCCGGGTTTCCTTACCTGCGCCACCATCAGCAGATCCGTTCGCTGAGCGGCGGCGAGCGTTCACGGTTGTTGTTCGTCGGCCTGACGCTGGCCAACCATTCGCTGCTGTTGCTGGACGAGCCCACCAACCACCTGGATATGGCCGGCAAAGAGGAGCTGGCGGAAACGCTGCGCCAATTCCCCGGCGCCGTCATGCTGGTCACCCACGATCGGATGCTGATCGAACAGAGCTGCAACCGCTTTTGGCTGATAGACCAGCAAAAACTGGAGGAGTGGCACGATCTCGCGCCGGTGTACCAGCGCCTGGCGGGTGAAACGCCGGCTCTGCCGACGGCGCACGAGGCCAACGCAGACGCCCCGACGCCAAACCCGCTGTTGGAAGGCGAAGAGGCGTTGCTGACCGCCCTGTTTGCCCTCGAAAGCAAACTGGAGGCCGACCTGGCGCGTAAACCGAAGCATCAAAAACCGGAGCTTCAGGCGCGTTGGCGCCGCGAGATTGCCGACCTCACCGCCCGGTTGCATCTGGGCTAATCCCACAGGCCGCCCGGCGGCCTGTCAGGCTATTGACAAAGAGGGGAAAAAGCGTGGTTTTTCCCCTCTTTGTGGCGATCGGCCGAAAATCAATAAATTGATTTTCCTTGTTTTTTATTCGGTGCTCTCTGCCAACCCGGCTAGGATATAAGGTTTGTCATCAATCTCACAGGCCGCCCGGCGGCCTGTTTTTTCCTCTTTGCAAAAACCGCGTGCCGCCGGCGGTTTGAGACTCGACACGCTGCGCTTTTCTTATCCGCAGCGCTGAGCGACACATTACTTTCATCATTCTCTGGCAGGCTACTGCCATTCTTTTTTCGTTATCAGGCACTCCATGACATCACTCTCTCCACGGGACATCGAGGCGCGCTACCGCTTCGCGCGTGAAATCGCCCGCGCCGCCGCCGATCTCGCCTTCAGCTTTTATCAACGCCGGCAGAGTCTGGCCGTCGAGTTTAAACAGGGCCTGCAGGACGTGGTCAGCGAAGCCGATCGCCGCGTCGAGGCGCTGATCCGCCGTATGATCAACCGTCGGTTTCCCCTGGATGGGTTTCTCGGCGAAGAGAGCGGCGGCAGCAGCGGCGATAACGCCACCTGCGTTTGGGTGGTCGATCCGATTGACGGCACCGCCTGCTTCCTGAACGGGTTGCATACCTGGTGTATCGCGATAGGCGTGGTGATCGACGGCGTGCCAACGATCGGCGTGGTCTACGATCCCAACCACCGCGAGATGTTCCGCGCCTGCCGTGGCCAAGGCGCTTTCCTCAACGGGGAACCGATCGGCGTGCATGCCGGGCGCAGCGTCGCGGATGGCGTGATGGGCGTCGGGATATCACCGCGCGCCTCGGCGGCGGAATTCAGCGGTTTTCTCTGTCGCCTGCTGCAGGCGGGCGGCATGTTCGTGCGCAGCGGCTCCGGCGCGTTGATGACCGCCCAGGTGGCCGCCGGGCGCCTGCTAGGCTATTACGAACCGCATATGAACGCCTGGGACAGCCTGCCTGGGCTGGTGCTGACGCGCGAAGCCGGCGGCGTGGCGAATGACTTTATGCACCACAACGGGCTGCGACGCGGCAACCCGCTGCTGCTGGCCAACGCGGCGCTCTATCCGCAATTGGCCGAGCTGATTCAAACGCCGGGCTTGATCGGCTCGACGTGCCCTATCGCGCGTGAGATGGCCGGATAAAGCGCGCGCAGCCGCCGCTCGACCCGATCGACCGCATCGTGCGCGGCGGCGATGGTTACCGCCGGCGACACCCGGCAGTGGAAGTTGACGATGATGCCGCCGTCGGTTCTGCGCGCCCGGATGTTATGGACGTCTTGCACCTTATCCCCCTGCTCCAGCGCCGACTGCAAAATCAGCCGGATATCGGCCAGCTCGGCGGCGGAAACATCCTCGCTGGCCAGCCAGTGCGGCGTCTGCGGCTCCAGATGGGTCTCTATCTCGGTGTCCTCGCCGATCGCCTGACGCAGGATCCCTTCTATCTCCGTGGCGATATCATGCGCCTGCGCCACGCTGGCGTTGGCCGGCACCGCCAAATCCATGCCGATCGCCATGTGCGTCGGCAACTGCTGCAAGGTGACATTCTGCACCTGCGCGCCGTGATTGGCGGCGATCGCCCGAATGCGCGTTGCCATGTCTTCGTCGCTGCGGGTCTGCGGCACCGCGATGACGGTAAACTCCGCCTTGGCATACTGCTCCCGCAGTCGTTCGACGATTTCTCGCTTGAGCGCATCGATGCGCTCCAGCGGCAAGGTGCGGCACACCGCCACCGTGATCTCGACAAACAGTACGGCGCCGGCGTTGCGAATACGCACGCTTTCGCAGGCCAGCACCGCCGGGAAGCTGTCCAGCGTGGCGCGAATCGCCTCGGTGGCTCCGGCCGGCGCGGCATCCATCAGCGAGTCGAAGGAGCGTTTACCCAGTTTGATTGCCGCGACAAAGATAAAACCGGCGACGATCAGCGCGGCGATGGCGTCCGCACGGCCAAAGCCCAGCAGCACAAACACCATGCCCAGCAGCACCACGCCGGACGAAAGCATGTCGGAGAAGAAATGCAGCGCATCCGCCTCCAGCGCCGCGCTGTCGGTCGCCCTGGCGACGCGGTTGAGCGCCCGCACGCGGAAAAAATCGACGCAGATGGAAATCAGCAGCACCGCGATCACCACCGGCGCCGCGACGATCTCATGCGGTTGTCCGAGCAGGCTACTGCCCGCCTCGTAGACGATCCAACCGGCGGCGCCGAGCAACAGCAACACCTCGAACAGCGCCGCCAGGTTTTCCACCTTGCCGTGGCCGAAGTGGTGATCGTCATCGGCGGGTTTATCGCTGATGCGCACCGCCAGCCAGGTGATGCTGGTGGCGATAAAATCGGTGAAAGAGTGGATCCCTTCGGATATCAGGCCAATACTGCCGGTAAAAATGCCGGCGACGAATTTGCCCGTGGCCAGCAACCCGCTGGCGATCATCGAGTTTCTGGCCACGGCCTGTTTTTCATTTTGCATGATGCTGCTCACATTCGGACGGTGATTTATTTTTTTACTTTAGAGGATAATTGCCAGACAAAGGCGATCAGCAGCATACTGCCAGAGAAAGTCAGCATGAGGCTAGTAAGAAAATTGGATTTTCCGGTGGAATAAAAATAAATCTCATTCACCCTCACCGAAATCATTAAAATGGCGTAGAGCAATCCCAGAATAAGAATCGTCATTATTATCAACTCCCGTTTTAGGCTGCGCGTTCAGCGCGCCGCTAAATCCTCCCCATAATAAATAGCGATCACAGGGAGGATGCATCTAGGCGGATCTTTAGCGTTCATTAATCATCCCATTTGGTGCTCATATAGGCCGCCAACAGGCCCAGCGAGCTGATCATTGCCAGGAATCCCATAAAAATAGTCATGTTTCCCATTATTTTGTCCTCAGGTTAAATGTTATCGATAAAATCCCCTTGCGTTAAATATCGGGGTTGGTCGGCATCCATGGTTTTTAACGTCCTCCTCAGGCTTGTCACATTTCCGCCCTTTACGGGCGGAGCGGTTTAAATACCCAAAACGTGCTGGGCGATTTTGAAATAAATAATCAGGCCGGTGCCATCGATAAAGGTGGCGATAAACGGCGCCGACACCACGGCAGGATCGATGCCGAGACGTTTCAGCAGCATCGGGATGATCGACGAAACAATGGCGCTCCACACGGTGATCGCCACCAGCGACAGGCTGACCACCAGCGTCACCTCCATGCCGACGCCCATGATCCAGGCGCGCACCCAGGCCGCCAGACCAATGGTGACGGCGATCAGCAGCGAGGTCGTGACCTCCTTGCGGATCACCGCGCCCAGGTTGCGCAGGCTGACCTCTCCCAGCGCCATGGCGCGCACCAGCGTCGAGGTGATCTGGGTGCCGCTGTTGCCGCCGGTGCCGATCAGCAGCGGGATGAAGAACGCCAGCGCAATCGCCGCTTCGAGCTGATCTTCAAACGCTTTCAGCACGTTGCCGGTGTAGGCTTCAGCGACGAACAACATCAGCAGCCACACCGAGCGTTTACGCCACAGCGCCCACGGGCTGGTCTCCAGATAAGGCTTGTCCAGCGGCAGGCTCGCGCCCTGGCGTTGTGCATCCTCGGTGTTTTCATCCTCGACCAGCCGGGCGATCTCACGCTCGCCCAGTACGCCGACCAGCGTGTTATTGGCCACCACCGGCACCACGTCCAGCCCCCCTTTGCCCAGCAGATGCGCCACGTCGTTGCGGTCATCGTCGGGCGAAACCTGGAAATAGCTGTAATCCATCATTACGCCGACGGCTTTATCCTGTTCTTCGCACTGCAACAGTTTTTTCACCGACAGTGTGCCGCGCAGATGATAATCGTCCGCGGTAATAAATACCCGGCTGGGAATTTCGTCCGTTTTGAGCTGCGAAAGTAAATATTCCCGGGCATGATTGACCGCCATCGTTGCGGGAACGGTAATAAAATCGGCGTTCATATAACCGGCGACCGAAGTCTCGTCGAGAGTTTCAGTCGCGTTCAGCGCCGGAGAAGAATAGTGTTGATGTGACTTGATCATTTTGTCAGTCCCTATTTCTGTTGTGAACTTCAACAGCGAATCGCATAGGGGCGTAACCACAGAGGGAGTGCAGACTGCCTATCTCCGCGTCCAGGTTTTAGCACTATACAACGTATCCGAGTTGTTGCTCGGAAGTTACTTTGGGCTAAACCTTAATCCGATAAAGCCTGTCTTAACCTTGGGCATCTCTCGATGTCGTCAGATCAGTAACCTGTGTTTGTATAGGAGCCTCGCCAAACGAGATACTGCATATAAACTACCGGCGCAGTATAGGCGTTGTTTTATCCGGCGGGAAGAAAAGATTGCCCGTCGTTTATGGAGTATTTAGGATAATGTTAATTAAACGGCCATTTATAAAAACGGCTGATATAAATCAGCCGTTTTTTATTTTTCAGTGTTCGAGAATGTAGACGTTTTTATCGTATAAGGCGCCCTGACGAGTAAAGTCGATCCCCTTCACGTAAGGTTTGATGAGCGTGGCGTTGGCTTCGTAGTACACCGGCGCGACCGGCGTATCGACGGCCAGCACCGCCTCGGCCTGCTGGAAATATTGCTGCACCTGCTGCGGTGTCGGCGCCGCCGTCGCCTGATGCAGAATGCGATCGTACTCCGGATTGCGGTATTTGGGGCTGTTCTCGCTGCTGTCGGAACGGAACACGTTCAGGAAAGTAGACGGATCGTTGTAATCCGCCAGCCAGCGGGTAAAGGCCACGCCGTACTGCCCGCGGTTGATATTGTCCAGCGTGACTTTGCGCTCCTGGCTTTGCAAGGTGGCCTCTGCGCCGAGGTTCTTTTTCCACATGGCGGCGGCGGCGATGACGATCTTCTTAATGGTGGCGTCATTGCTGTACAGCACGGTAAAGCGCAGCGGATGCTCGGCGTTGAAACCGGCCTGCGCCAGCAGTTGCTTCGCCTGGGCGTGGCGTTGTTCCGGCGTCAAACCGGCCGCGGCGCCGGGCTGCAGGTTATAGCCGCCCGCCCCGGTTGGGGTAAAGATCCAGGCCGGCTGCTGGCCGTATCCCAACACTTTGCCGGCGATAATCTCTTTGTCCAGCGCCAGGTTCAGCGCCTGGCGCACCCGCTCGTCGTTAAACGGCGCCTGGCGGTTGTTGAAGGCGAAATAGCTGGTGGAGAGCAGCGGATAGGTCACCAGCTGTTGCTCGCCGAGCGTTTTTTTCAGCTGCTGATACAGCTCCGGCGGCGTGGTATACCCCAGCTCAACCTCACCGGCGCGAAAACGCGCCACTTCAGGGAAGCCCTGGATCGGCAAGAAGGTGACCTTGTTGAGCACGGTATTGGCGTTATCCCAATACTGCGGGTTACGTTCCACCACCACCTTTTCGTTCACCACCCACTGGCTGAGGCGGAACGCCCCGTTGCCGACAAAGTGCGCCGGCTGCGTCCAGTTTTTGCCGTACTGCTCCACCACCTTGCGGTTCACCGGCAAAACCGGGAAATGCACCAGTTGCTTGAGCAGATAGGAATTAGGCTCCGACAGCGTCACCTGCAGAGTGTGCGCGTCCGGCGCCTTGACGCCCAGCTCGCTCGGCGGTTTGCTGCCGGCGTTGATCGCCGCCGCATTCAGCACGTAGGCCGAAGCCAGATAGCTGCCGTACGGCGAGGCGGTTTTCGGATCGGTGAGGCGCCGCCAGCTGTAAACGAAATCGTCGGCGGTCACCGGATCGCCGTTCGACCATTTGGCCTGCGGCCGCAGATGGAAAGTCCAGACGTTGCCCTGATGCTCCCACGTCTGCGCCAGTGCCGGGATCACTTCACCGTCTTTTCCGACGCGCAGCAAGCCTTCGAACAGATCGTTGAAGATGTAGAACTCCACATTGCTTTCGGCCAGGTTTGGATCCAGCGTCGCCGGTTCATACCCGTTGGCGCGCACCAGTTCTTGCACCGCCGCCAGTTTAACGCCTGCCGGCACCTCAGCGGCTTGGGCAGCCGTAGCGTTAAAAGCCAGGAGGATTAAACCAGCCAGTTTCTTGCCATTAAATGAATATTTCACGTCGATATCCCTGATTAGTGTTTTATCGCGTTTAATATGCAATGAGGCAGTGGAATAAATTAAATCATTAATCGCTATGAGTCATAACCAAAAGCGGTGTTGAATTTCTTTCATTATCAAAGAAGTACTGGCGACAGAACGATGAAAAACACGAGGATAAACGCGGAGACCGGCATTGCCGTCAGGAACGCCGTGAACCGGCGGTGACATAAATTCAGGCAATCAATACAGATTATTCCAGCCGAAGCTTAACTTATCCTTAGGGCAATTCATTTTGTGAGCGATCGTCAAAAATAATTTAATACGAATCGTTTTCACTATCATTATTGATGTTCTTGGCTAAAATCGGCCTGCTTGCGCTCGCCAGGCGATATTCGTTTTCTTCATTCGAACGCTAAAAAGGATAACTGCATGAAGCTGCGTATTTCATCTCTCGGCCCCGTCGCCCTGCTCGCCTCCTCGATGATGCTGGCCTTTGGCGCTCAGGCGGCCTCCGCCGACCAGGGCATCGTTATTTATAACGCCCAGCATGAAAATCTGGTGAAATCCTGGGTCGACGGATTTACCAAAGACACCGGCATCAAGGTGACGCTGCGCAACGGCGGCGACAGCGAACTGGGCAACCAACTGGTACAGGAAGGCAGCGCTTCACCTGCCGACGTGTTTCTGACGGAAAACTCCCCGGCGATGGTGTTGGTGGATAACGCCAAGCTGTTCGCCCCGCTGGACGCCGCCACGCTGGCCCAGGTGGAACCACAATATCGCCCAAGCCACGGCCGCTGGATCGGCATCGCCGCCCGCTCTACCGTGTTTGTTTATAACCCGGCCAAACTGAGCGACGCGCAGCTGCCGAAGTCACTGCTGGATCTGGCCAAGCCGGAATGGAAAGGCCGCTGGGCCGCTTCGCCGTCGGGCGCCGATTTCCAGGCGATCGTCAGCGCGCTGCTGGAGCTGAAAGGCGAGAAAGCCACGCTGGACTGGCTGAAAGCGATGAAAACCAACTTTACCGCCTATAAAGGCAACAGCACGGTGATGAAAGCGGTCAATGCCGGCCAGATCGACAGCGGCGTGATCTATCACTACTACCCGTTCGTGGACGGCGCGAAAACCGGCGAGAACAGCAACAACATCAAGCTGTATTACTTCAAACATCAGGATCCGGGCGCCTTCGTCAGCATCTCCGGCGGCGGCGTGCTGGCTTCCAGCAAGCATCAGCAGCAGGCGCAGGCGTTCATCAAGTGGATCACCGGCAAACAGGGCCAGGAGATCCTGCGCACCAACAACGCCTTCGAATACGCCGTCGGCGTCGGTGCGGCCTCTAACCCGAAACTGGTGCCGCTGAAAGATCTGGACGCACCGAAGGTAGACGCCGCGCAGTTGAACAGTAAGAAAGTTGTCGAACTGATGACCGAGGCGGGCCTGCTGTAAGGCCCGCCGGCAAACCGAGAGTTTTTGATCGTTATGTCAAACCTGAGTACCCACGCCGCGCAGACCGCGCGGCGTTATTCTGTTGTCCCCCGTCACCCGCGGCCAGGGGCGATCGTGGTGGTCAGCGCCGTGTTGCTGTCGTTGCTGGCGCTGCTGCCGTTGGGATTCGTTATCGGCGTGGCGGTTGAAACCGGCTGGCAAACGGTCAAAGCACTGGTTTTCCGCCCGCGTGTGGCGGAGCTGCTGTTGAATACCCTGCTGTTGGTGGTGCTGACGCTGCCGATCTGCGCCGTGCTGGGCGTGGCCCTGGCCTGGTTGACCGAACGCACCACGCTGCCGGGCCGCCGTCTCTGGGTGGTATTGGCGACCGCGCCGCTGGCGGTGCCGGCCTTTGTGCAAAGCTATGCCTGGATCAGCCTGGTGCCGTCGATGCACGGCCTGGGTGCTGGCGTTTTCATCTCGGTGCTCGCTTACTTTCCGTTTATCTACCTGCCTGCCGCCGCCGTGCTGCGCCGCCTGGATCCCGGTATCGAGGACGTCGCCACCTCACTCGGCTCCCGACCGCCGGCGGTGTTTTTCCGCGTGGTGCTGCCGCAGCTGAAACTGGCGGTCTGGGGCGGCTCGCTGCTGATCGCGTTGCACTTGCTGGCGGAGTATGGCCTGTACGCCATGATCCGTTTCGATACCTTCACCACCGCCATCTTCGATCAGTTCCAATCGACCTTCAACGGCCCGGCGGCCAACATGCTGGCCGGCGTGTTGGTGCTGTGCTGCCTGGGGCTGCTGTTGCTTGAGGCGATAAGCCGTGGCCGCGCACGCTATGCCCGCGTCGGTTCCGGCAGCGCCCGCAGCCAAACGCCGCGCCGCCTTTCGCCGCCGCTCGCCGCGCTGGCGCTGCTGCTGCCGATCGCGCTGACTGCGCTGGCGTTGGGCGTGCCTTTCATTACCCTGGCCCGCTGGCTGTGGCTGGGCGGCCTCGACGTATGGCGCAACGCCGATCTGTGGCCCGCGCTGTGGCAAACGCTGTCGCTGTCCGCCGCCGGCGCGCTGCTGATCACCCTGTGCGCCATTCCGATGGCCTGGCTGTCGGTACGCTATCCGGCCCGGCTGTATCGGGTGCTGGAAGGCTGCAACTACGTGACCAGCTCGCTGCCCGGCATCGTGGTGGCGCTGGCGCTGGTGACCATCACCATTCACAGCTTCCGGCCGATTTACCAGACCGAAATCACCCTACTGCTGGCGTATCTGCTGATGTTTATGCCGCGGGCGCTGATCAATCTGCGCGCCGGTATCGCACAGGCGCCGGTGGAATTGGAAAACGTGGCGCGCAGCCTGGGCAAATCGCCGGCGCAGGCGTTGTGGAGCACCACGCTGCGGCTGGCGGCGCCGGGCGCCGCTGCGGGCGCGGCGCTGGTATTCCTGGCGATCGCCAATGAACTGACCGCCACGCTGCTGCTGGCGCCGAACGGCACCCGCACGCTGGCCACCGGCTTCTGGGCGCTGACCAGCGAGATAGACTACGTCGCCGCAGCGCCTTATGCGCTGATTATGGTGGCGCTGTCATTGCCGCTCACCTGGCTTCTTTATTCTCAATCTAAACGCACGGCGGGACTATGAGCACGCTCGAACTGCACGGTATCGGAAAATCTTACAACGCCATCAGAGTGCTGGAACACATTGACCTGCAGGTTACCGCCGGCAGCCGCACGGCGATCGTCGGCCCTTCCGGCTCCGGCAAAACCACTCTGCTGCGCATCATCGCCGGCTTTGAAATCCCCGACGGCGGCCAGATCCTGCTGCAGGGGCAAGCCATGGGCAACGGCGGCGGCTGGGTGCCTGCGCATCTGCGCGGCATCGGCTTCGTTCCGCAGGATGGCGCGCTGTTCCCGCACTTTACCGTCGCCGGCAACATCGGTTTTGGCCTCAAGGGCAGCAAACGCGAGAAACAGCATCGCATCGAGGCGTTAATGGAGATGGTGGCGCTGGATCGCCGTCTGGCGGCCCTGTGGCCGCATGAACTGTCCGGCGGGCAGCAGCAGCGGGTCGCGCTGGCGCGTGCTCTGTCGCAGCAACCCCGGCTGATGCTGCTGGACGAGCCGTTCTCGGCGCTGGATACCGGCCTGCGCGCCGCCACCCGAAAAGCGGTGGCCGAACTGCTGACGGAGGCCAAAGTAGCGTCGATCCTGGTCACCCACGATCAGAGCGAGGCGCTGTCGTTCGCCGATCAGGTGGCGGTGATGCGCAATGGCCGGCTGGCGCAGGTGGGCGCGCCGCAGGATCTTTATCTGCGCCCGGTCGATGAACCGACCGCCAGCTTCCTTGGCGAAACGCTGGTGTTGGCCGCCGAACTGGCGCACGGCTGGGCCGACTGCGCACTGGGGCGCATCGCCGTCGACGATCGCCAACGCAGCGGCCCGGCGCGCATCATGCTGCGCCCGGAGCAGATTCAAATCGGCTTGTCCGATCCGGCGCAGCGCGGCCAGGCGGTGATCACCGGCATCGATTTCGCCGGCTTCGTCTCTACGCTCAACCTGCGGATGGTCGCCGGCGGCGCGCAAATCGAGATCAAAACCGTCAGCCGCGAAGGCCTGCAGCCCGGTGCTCAGGTCACTCTCAACGTGATGGGCCAGGCGCATATTTTCGCCGGCTGACTCACTTAAGGCCGGGCTGCTCCCCGGCCTTCTCAGCGGCAAATCTTGTCGCGGCGCGGCTTTTTCGGCGCCAGCAGATAATCCACCACGCTTTCGTCAACGCAGCTGTCGATGCCGTTCAGCGCCAGCGTATGCCCGTCGCGTTCGCGGGTGATCAGCGGGCTTTTAAAGGCGGCGGCCATCACTTGCGCGTTGCGGTACGGGGTAGTCGGATCGTAGCGCTGGGCAACGAACAGCAGCGGCGGCAACGCGGCGGACGCAGCCGGGGTATGCGGCCGATCTTTGCCGCGGTACGGCCACAGATCGCACATTTCCAGCGGGTATTCGTGCAGCGGCAGATAGTGGGCATACAAAGCGGCGGTATTGATCTCCTGCCGCTGCCGGCGCAACTGCTGCGGATCGGCCGTCGGGTTGGCGACGTCGGCGCAGGTGATGACGTTCAGGGCGTCATCGGCATCCGGCGAATAGCTTTCGTCGATCAGATCGGAAACCTGCTGCCCGGCGATGCCGGCATCGAGCTGGCGCAGCACGGTGGCCAGCTCATGCCAGCGCTCCGGCCACAGCAGCAGCGAACGCGTGACCGTCAACACGTCGTCGGCGGAGATTTCATAGCCTGCCGCAGTGACGAACGGCTGCTCGTGCAGCTTGCGCAGCAAGGCGTGATAGCGCTGCAGCGCCTGATTGGCGCCGCCGCCCAGCTGACAGCTGTCGGTTTTACCGCAGTAGGCGGCGAAGCGCAGGAAGCTTTGCTGGAACCCCCGTTCCTGGTTCAGCCGCTGGGTGAAATCGCCCTCAGCCAGATCCACCACCCCGTCGAGCACCAGCGCGCGCGTTTTCTTCGGAAAACGCTCGGCATACAGCGCCGCCACCTTGGTGCCGTAAGAGTACGCCACCGCCGTCAGCCCTGGCTCGCCCAGCGCGTGGCGGATCGCATTCAGATCGTTGACCGCTTCGTCGGTGCCGATATGTTGCAGCACGTCCGCGCCGGTCTGTTTGATGCAGGCGGCAATCAGGGCGCGCGTCTGGTTCTCCGCGCCGGCCACGTCGTTGTCGTCCGGTTCAGGGCGTTCGTCACCTTCGGCCAGCTGGCAGGAGATTTTCGGCGTCGATTGGCCGACGCCGCGCGGATCGTAACCGATGATGTCGTAGGATTTACGCAGCCTGGCGACGTGGGCGTCGTTGCCTAAATAGGGGTTGATGCCCGGCAGGCCCGGCCCGCCGCTGATCGTCACCACGCTGCCCTTTTTCGGCCCGGTGGTGGGCAGCAGGGTCAGCGCCAGGCGCACGGTCTGTTCGCCCGCCTGCACGGTATGAGCGGGCGGCGTGGCGTACGCCAGCGGCACCTCGAGATAGCCACAGCGCAGCCCCGGCGGCGGCGCCTCATCGAACCAACGCTGAAAGCCGCTGTTGAGACAAGATTGCCAACGAATGCCGTTTCCGGCCGCCGCCCCGTGGAGCGCAGGCTTAGCCTGAGCGGGCAACGCGGCGGCAGTCGCGGCGAGCAGCGCCAG